>JAZUOB010000104.1:0-3593 GCA_045604425.1 Clostridia bacterium | reverse complement strand
AAGGCGGCGCTGCCAGAGATATAGACATTGATTTGCTAAGAAAAACACTTAAGAGCAACGGAGTAAAATGTTAAGATATCAGAGGGAGGTTGATAATGAATTTAAGGAAAAAAATAGTGAATAAGGAACTGGTAGTCGGTACATGGCTCCAGACAGGAGACCCGACTACAGCGGAAATCATAGCGGAGTGTGGATATGATTTTATTGCGGCGGATATTGAACATACCAGTATAAGTGAAAAGGATTTTGTGGATTTTGCAAGAGTTGCAAGCAGTGATGAAATGACAATCAGAAGAATGCTTGCCCTTGGCACTGATATTCTTTTTGTCAATAATGAAGCAAGAAAAACTGTAGCACTTGTTAGAAACTAATTCATAAAGATAGGAGAGATTGTTATGCCTTGTTTAGACATGCCGATTGAAAAACTAAAAACTTATATGGGGATAACCCCATGTCCTAAAGATATTGATGAATACTGGGAGGACGCACTCAAAGAAATGAACAGTGTTGATCCTGACCCTGTGTTTGAAAAAGTCGATTTCCCGTATAAAAATGGGGAGTGTTATGATTTGTACTTTACAGGTACAAAAAATGCACGCATTCATTGTAAATTTATGAAGCCTAATAATATTGAGGGTAAGGTCCCTGCTGTGCTTCTCTTTCACGGTCTTAGCGGTGCTTTTTATCACTGGGTAGAGCTAATGAAGTATGTTGCTCAGGGCTATGTAGTTGCAGCAATGGATTGTAGAGGTCAGGGCGGAAAATCCGAAGATACAGGATGCGGATTCGGCCCCACTTTCAGCAGTCCGTTCTCCAGAGGCTTGTCTGATACAGATAAGCATAGTCTGCATCAAAGAGATTTGTTTTTGGACACAGCTCTTACTGCCAAGATTGTAATGAATCTTCCTTATGTTGATGAGACAAGAGTTGGTGTCACAGGCGGCTCTCAGGGAGGCGGACTTTCGGTAGCATGTGCGGCACTTGTACCTGAGATTAAGAAATGTGCACCCATATACCCGTACCTTTCAGATTATAAACGAGTTTGGGATATGGACCTGGACGATGGTGCATATTATGGACTTAAGTATTATTTCAGAACTCAGGACCCAAGACATGAAAGGGAACAGGAGATTTTTGAAAAGCTTGGTTATGTAGATATTCAAAATCTTGCAAAACGTGTAAAAGCAGAAGTCCTTATGGCTACTGGTCTCAGAGACAAAACTTGCCCGCCCTCTACACAGTTTGCTATGTATAATAAGCTTACTTGTAAAAAGAATGTACTTATCTATCCGGATTTCGGTCATGAGGACTTGTATACTCATGCAGATACTGTATTTGCGTTTATGAGTGATTTATAAACTGGTTGTTAAATATATAAAAGCAGTTATCGCATTTTTTTATGATGACTGCTTTTTGTGTGAAGTAAAATATTTGGCAAAACGAAACAGTTTATTTTGCATTTTGATGTACACAATTGCATATTGTGTGGCACATTTTATGATTGAAGTAGCAATAACAATGATTTATAATTTAAATATCATCTCACTTTTTGGTGAAAACACAATTAACTGTTTTTGGCATTTTTGATATCAAGCAATTCGGGCATGATTTGGTAGATTCTATCAGATTATTTTGTTTGTATAATCAAAATGGCAAATTGGGCAAGGTTGTTTTTTTGAATTCACCAACGTACAGAGATTGTAAGAAGAAAGGAGATATTTTATGAAAAAAATCTTATCAAGATTTACAGCGGCATTTGCAGCACTTTCATTGACTGTGATGTGTCTGCCGATGATGCCTTCTGTAACAGTTGAAGCGGCTACAACTTCAACATTTACAGGCATAAACTTGCTTGAAAATCTGGATCCTGATTTTGAAGGCGAAAGCTTGGCTTCCGGTTGGAAAATTCCAACAGGAGGAAGCGCTGTTGTTTCAACAGATCAGGTAAAGACCGGAAATCAATCCTTAAAGGTAACTGCAGCAGGTGGACAGCAGATTTCACCTACCGGTGCAAATGTAACTCTTAAAGCAGGCAAATCTTACTTGGTTTCAGGATGGATATATATTTCAGCAAATGGTTTGTTTAGATTGCGTGTGTTGGGTACTACACCATGGAAGCAGTGTTACACAGGATGGAACTATCTTCGTGAGGTTGTAACAGTTGCAAGCGATACTACGGTTGGAATATATCTGCAGAAGGCTGCAAACTCAACTGAAACAGTATATATGGATGATTTGAAAATCATGGAGGTTGGACCAAACCTTTTGTCAGAATATGACCCTGATTTCGAAAACACTACAGTTATAACTGACAGTTTTAATAATGACAACTTTTCTCCTATGTGGAATGTGTGGGGCGGTAATGTTAGCTACGACGAAACGCAGAAAGTGACAGGCTCTCAGTCTGTTAAGATAGTACGCGCAGGTAACCACCAGGGTGCAGGACCTAAAGCGGAAGGCATTTCTGTACAAAAAGGAAAGAAATATTATGCTTCTGCATGGATATATTCAAGTGTCGCTGATAAGAAGTTCAGAATTCGTTTCCAATCAAGCACAAACTCGAATCTGCCTCAGACAGCGTGGGAGACAATTCCTGCAGGCAGATGGACTTGTCTTGGTGCGGTGATTGAATGTCAGGGCGATGATACTGCTTGGTTATACATACAGGCTGCTGAAAATGGTACTGCAGGTGATATACTTTATGTAGATAATTTTGAGCTTTATGATATTACTCCTCCTGCGCCACCGGCTACAACAGTAAGCTCACCACTCAACGGTGCAGAGAAAGTTTCAGTAAATACAGACCTGAAGCTTGTATTTTCTCAGGCAGTAAACGGTGTAGCAGCAAGCAATATTCAAATAAGCGGTGCTGCTGTAGGTACTATTACACCGTCAGCAGACAACAAGACCTTTACAGTAGACCTTGGAACTTTGAATACAAATACAACATACACTGCAAAAGTAACAGGTGTAGTTGATAAAAACGGTAACACAGTTGCCGACAAAACCTTTACATTCAAGACAGCTTCTTATCCAGGCTACAACAACCTTATGGCTGATTATGACCCCGGCTTTGAAGCAGGAGAACCTGACGCTTCTATGTGGGCGTACAACAATTCTGCCGGCAAAGCCACAATTGTGCGTACAACAGATAAGGCACATTCAGGTGATTATTCAGTTGTAAGAAAAAATGCAGATGCGGGTTACCGTGGAATTTATGCAAATCCTCAGCTTGAAGAGAATACATTGTATTATGCATCATTTTGGGTTTACTCAGAAACTGCGGATTCAGCGCAAATAAGACTTCAGTATGCAGACACAGCGAATGTTCCTGGAAAAGTAGCTATACCGGCTAATACATGGACGAATATGAATGCTGTTATCACCACTACTGGTGCTCAGGATTTGAGTCAAGCACGATTTAGTCTTTCTACAACAGGTACCGGTACAGTTTATCTGGATGATTTTGAACTTCTTAAAATAGGTAAGGAGATTAGCTCAGATAAATTGGTAATCAATTATGTCATGATGACAATTGATGTAACAAAGATATGTACAGATTCTTACAGCACAATGGAGGACATTTTAGAAGA
>JAZUOB010000103.1:0-2184 GCA_045604425.1 Clostridia bacterium | reverse complement strand
AGCAGGGTCTTGCCCGTACCCGGAGGGCCTACTAGAAGGGCACCCTTTGGCTGTTTGGCACCAATTGCAGTATATTTCAGGGGATTGTGGAGAAAGTCCACTATCTCATTCAAAGATTCCTTTGCTTCCTCCTGACCTGCTACGTCCTTAAAGGTAACTCCTGTTTTGTTCTGCATATACATTTTGGCTTTAGACTGACCAACTCCCATTATGCCACCGCCCATTTTCTTTGAAAGGGACCTTGACAAAAGGAAGAATATACCATACATAAACAAAAGCGGCAATATCCATGAAAGAAAGAAATCCAGAATAGGATTTGAATACTGTATCGGAGTAGAATACTTTACACCTGCATCATCAAGAAGTTGATAAAGTCTATCATCCGGAATATATCCAGTGAAATAAACCTCCTCTGTCTTTGTGTCTACTCCCCAAAGTTTTAAAAGCTTATCTGTTTGAGTGAACTCATCTGTTTGTTTTTTTGTAATCTGTATTTTTTCTGCTGTAATAATGACCTCTTCTACTTTGTCCTCTCTGACCATTTGAGTAAACTCACTATAGGAAATTTCCTTTGTCTTTGGGGAATTGATTGAAGTGATTATCATATTCAGCACAACTGTGGCAACAACTGAAATTATCAGGAAAAACACAAAAGGGTTTTTGCCTTGCATTCCTGACTTTTTGTTTTTATCTTTTTCGTTCATATAATCCTCCGGAGTTTAAAATCACTTTTATTATATCAGCCAATAAAAGCTTATGCAATGATTTTAAGAAATTGTAGCTTTTTTTAACAAAAAGTTCATTTTTTGCCTTCGATAAAATATGTAGCTTCCATGTCTGCTACAGACAAAGCAAATGCAAGAGGATACATTTCAAACGCATTTCCTACATTTCTTGGGTCTTCGTTTCCTGAAAAGCCCATGTGATATCTGATTGCAAATGCTTCTTCTCTGGAAAGGCGCATAAAACCATTTATTATGTAAACCGATTTTTCCCCATGCCCATACGGCATCTTGTCATCAAATTCAAAAGTAGGTACCTTTATCCATGTACCGCTTTCATCCTTGACATTTCTAAAGCCCGGCTTGTAGCAATTGATTTTGCAAAGGTCATGAAGAAGAGAAACTATCGCTATGCTCTCTTCTGATACTTCAAAATCGTATACGTCCCTAACGCGCCGGCGTGAGAGATAATCCTCAAGACAATCATGTACATTAAGGCTGTGCTCCACGAGTCCGCCTTCATATGCACCATGAAATCTTGCACTCGCAGGCGCTATAAAAAAGTCACTGGCTGAGCTTTCGATATACTCCAAAAGCTTGTCCGCACCCGGACGTGTAATCTTAGAATTATATATTTCCAAAAATCTTTCTCTGTTATTCATAAAAACCCCTCTAAAATCTAACAAAACCCACGCATTTTCTTGGATGCATGGGTTTTATTTCAAAATTATCTGGCTGCCTTAGCTTTCTCAACGAGTTGAGCAAATGCAGCAGGATCTGCGATAGCTATTTCTGAAAGCATCTTTCTGTTCATTTCGATGCCGGCTTTTTTGAGACCGTTCATGAATGTTGAGTAGTTCATACCATTCATTTTAGCTGCAGCGCTGATACGTGCGATCCAAAGTCTTCTGAAATCACGTTTTCTGCGCTTTCTGCCGATATATGCATTCTGCATAGATCTCATTACAGCCTGATTTGCTGTTCTGTACTGCTTGCTTTCAGCACCTCTGAAGCCCTTTGCAAGCTTTAAAACTTTTTTATGTTTTTTACGTGTATTTAAAGCACCTTTAACTCTTGCCATGTGTATTAACCTCTCTTTCAATTTTGTGTTTGACAAACACCAACATTTTAGAATGCGGCTGTATATACCGCCAACTTATTATTTGTATGGAATAAGCTTCTTGATAACAGCTGCATTGGCTGCACAGCAATAAGCCTGCTTTCTGAGTTGTCTCTTTCTCTTTGTTGACTTCTTGTTGAGAATGTGTCTTCTGAATGCCTTGTTCATTTTTACTTTACCGTTCTTTGTAAGAGAAAATCTCTTTGCGGCACCTCTGTGTGTTTTTATTTTCGGCATAGTTTTTCACTCCTTAAATATTTAGTTTAAACCGACGTTATCGGCAATTTACATTATGCTTTTGGCATAAGGAACATTGTCATATTTCTACCCTCAAGCTTTGGA
>JAZUOB010000102.1:0-6346 GCA_045604425.1 Clostridia bacterium | reverse complement strand
ACATAATTACACCTCCTGATTATTTAATGGAGACTCGCTATTGAGGCGCTATGCTTTAATACCTGTTCTATGCGGTCACTACAAAAGTATAACAGAAAAGATTTGAGCCGTCAAGCTTTTTTTGTCACACAATAAGTTTTTGGGCAATATGCTCAATAAACAGGACAACTCCTATGATAATTTATCGTATTAAACATCTATATTGGATTTTATCAAGCTTTTTGCATAGGCTATCAGGCTGTCTTTTGAATTCTCTGCTTCCCCGTCCATTACTGCTTCTAAAAGCCGAGTTTTTATAACTCCAACAATTTTGCCCGGCGGTGCACCAAGATTTATAATATCATTTCCATCAATGGCAAGCTGGTCTTGTTTGACACATTCATGACTGTTTATAATATTATTCATTCTGTCATTTACTTTTTGAATCTCGCGGAGTCTATAATGATATTCAGGTGAAAGCGACAAAGTATCTGCTTTTTTTAGGGCAAAAATACCGTCTCTTGCCACAGATGATACCTTGGACAAAAACCGCTTTACAGATTTATCCGTATCGGGTATTTCTCTGTCGTGAAGAAGCACAAGCTCCGATACTTGTTTCTTCAGGGTGTTTGAACATTTAAGGCGAGTCAAGACACTCTGTGCAATCAGTGCACTTTTTTTGGCATGACCATAAAAATGTCCCTGTCCGTCATCACCCATAAAAAAGCAGGCAGGTTTGCCGATATCATGAAACAGTGCAGCAAACCTCAAAACTTCGTCCTGAGGACAAAAATACACCACGTGAGCTGTATGTGTGTACACATCAAAACAATGATGTATATTATGCTGATTAAAACCAATAGAGTCCTTAAGCTCAGGGATTATTGCGGAAAATATATCATCAAAATCCAACATTATGTTTTTTATATTCTTGCCACAGAGCATTTTTGAAAGTTCTTGAAATATTCTTTCATTAGATACATGAAGAATATTATCTTTAAGCTCATGCATACTCGCTCTGGCACTCTTTTCTATATCAAAGCCCATCACTGATGCAAATCTAAGACCTCTTAGTATTCTGAGGGCATCCTCACAAAATCTTTTTCGGCTATCTCCCACACAGCGAACAACCCTGCTTTGTATATCACAAATACCACCAAAAGAATCTATCAAGCCTTCTTTTGAAGAATATGCAAGTGCGTTCATCGTAAAATCACGTCTTGAAAGGTCCTCATGCAAATTCTTTGAAAACTCAACCTTTTCAGGATGACGAAAATCTTGATAATCACCATCTATTCTATAGGTGGTAATCTCAACTATGTCAGCACCTGTCACAACACTGACTGTGCCATGCTTTTCTCCGGTAAGTATGGTTTTATAATCTGAAAAACATTCTATTATCTCTTTCGGCAGTGCATTGGTGCAAATATCATAATCTTCCGGAATTTTCCCCATGACAGCGTCACGAACACAGCCTCCAACCAAATATGCTTCATAGCCTCGGTCATACAAAACATTTAAAAGCTTGGTTATATTGTCAGGAATATCTATTTTATTCACATCATCACCACCTTTTGATTATTCTAACACAAATAATCAAATCTGTAAAGCAAAAAGGATGCTAAAAACAGATAAACTATTTCAAGCATCCTTAAATAATTATTTTGTTGTGTTCTTTACGGCGTTGCCTACCTTTTTAGCACCGTCTCCTACTGCATTGACTGCATCTCCTGTTGCATCCATAGCATTATCTGCCGCATTTTTCATATCTTCTCCAACGCTTTCTGTCTGAGTAGGGGCTGATGTGGGAGTGTGTGTCTCGGTTGTATTTTCGTGATTTTCATTTGCAGAGCAAGCACAAAGCACCAACGCAAGTACAATACTTGAAATCAATACACTTATTTTTTTCATTTATAATCGTTCCTTTCTTTGTTTTATGAACTGATATGTTCTTTGATATTATTTCTTGATATCAATAAAAATATGTAATAACACGCAAAACCAAAATAATAATTTTTTTTATTTTTTTGCAACCTTTTGGCTTTTTAAAAAGTATTATATACGAAGAGCGTTAAAACGCTACTATTTTTTCAAAGAAAAGAGGTACATAACAATGAACAAAAAAATTTTATCACTTATTCTTGCAACAAGCGCTGTTGTTTCATCAATAATAGCTTTTGCAGAAGAAAAACCAATGGAGATTAACGAAACCCCCGTTCTTATTTCCACCGAAGAAGCTGTTGAAGCTCACAGTGCTTTTATCACAGTAGAATGTACAATTGACGGCTTCGAAAACGATATTTACACAGCTACAAGCAAAGAAACTGAAGAAGAAATTCTTATAAACAAAAATTATCTTCAACTCACAATCACACCTGACGGAGAAATGACAGAACTTTCAAAAGGCGATGTATGTACTTTGTACGTAAGAGAAGACACACCAATGGTTCTTTCACTTCCTGCACAGTACTCACCTTCTGTAATCGTAAAGAATACAGAAAGCAATTTTGCCACAAATGTTGATAACTACAGAAAGAGCGTAGAGGGCGAAGACTTCGGAAATTATACAAACCAAGCTGAAACACTTGCAATTCATGTATCTGACGAAACTCCAATCATCAAGCTCAGCCGCGAAATGTTTGACAACAATTTAGACGGACGTGATTTGATTGTAGTTTATGATACAGTAGCACAGAGTCTTCCTGCTCAAACTGCACCAAACAAAATAATCGTACTCAACATGCCCCAGACAATAGAAATCGAAGAGAGTTTCACAAAAATCGTTGCAGGGGACAAAGAGTTTGAATACGTTGAAGTTGAAGGCGCTGAAGGAATGATTCCGGTACGTGCAATAGCTGAAGCACTTGGCTTTACAGTTGAGTGGGATGCAAGTATTCCTGCAGTTATGATAAACAGCGGAATGTATACATTCGCAATCGGCGAAGACCACTACACAAGAGGTAAGATGATGCCTATATCTTTAGGAACACCTGCTGTATGCGTAGCAGTAAACGGAACCGGTATCACACACGTACCTGTAGAATTCTTTACAGAAGTTTTAGAACTTGAAGCTACAATTTTGGACGGAACACTTACTATAAAATAATATATATACTGACACCACATTTTCTGTGGTGTCAATTTTTTTGCATAAAAATCCCCCCTATGATGCCATAGGGGGGTTGTTTTAGTTTTTAAGTTCTGTCCAGTCTTCTGTCATTAAATCATCAATTCTGATATAGTCATGTGAGTTTGTTGCTTCGATTACATCGTTGTAGAACCAATCATTTTCGCTAATGTCAGGCCAATCAATATGTCCTTCTGCAAAGCCTTCTTTATGTGGCTTACGAATTGTGATTCTGTTGATAACTGTCATAGCTTCTGCTCTTGTAATGTATGTATCAGGTTTGAATGTACCGTCGCCATAGCCAACAAACAAGTTCATGTTGTATGCTGCAACAATAGCATCTTCTCCCCAATGTCCTGTAATATCCATATACGGATTAACTGAACCTACAGCATCGCCTGTGCTGAAGAATCTAAGCATGATAGCAGCAAATTCTGCTCTGGTAATAGCATTTGCCGGTCTAAATGAGCCGTCTTCATAACCATTTACGTAACCGCCATTAGCCATTGAAGATACTTCTGTAACAGACCATCTGTCCTCTTCTACATCAGTGAAGCTGTTTTCTGTTGTAGTAATTTCAGACTTTACTTCATCCTTAAGCAATCTGTACAACGCTGTTACTACTTCTTCACGAGTTATATTTCCATAAGGCTGTACTGTTCCGTCCGGATAGCCGTGAATATAAACCTTGTGATATCCGTCTTCAAATACTTCAGGTGCAGTTGTCATCACATATCTTCCGTACAATTTTGTATCAACTGTAAATGTCTGTTTGCCTGAAATCTTTGTGGTATATGTATCATCTGTATACCATCCGTCAAACGTCATGTTTTCTCGTTCAGGAGGAATAACATTGTCAATATCTACAGTTGTTTTGCCGTTGCCCTTTTGCACACTTGCTTCAAATTCTTCACCGCTAATATAGAATTTTACATCAGGTGATTTAACAGTTGGAGTGCCGCCACCGCCTGGGCCTGATGGTCCTGGGCCCGGAACTGACTGGACGATTATTATTTTTCTGGGTGTAGGCTCTGGGAATGGAACATCCTCAGGGTCAGTTCCGTTCTGCTTAGCTCTATACTGAATAGTTGTAATCGGAGAAGCTGTATCACCTATAACAAACTCTCCCTCAACTGTGCCGGAAATCTCATATGTACCATACGTTGCAGGCTGCACGTTTGGACATGTAAGTGTAAAATCACCCAAAGCATCATTGGTTGCAGCTGTCAACAACTTCTCATATGTAGTTCCTGACTCGACTTCTATACGTATTGTAAGTGTTTTTTGACCCGCATTTTCAACTTCAGTTCTTGATATTTCTACAAAAAGATTTGTAGAATCAACTGCATTCAATACATTATCTGAAAATACAGCTGAGTTATAAGGCACAGATAAATTTGAAGGATACTTGATTACGATATCAACTCCACCTGTAACAGGCACTTCTTCAAAATCAGCGTCTATTTCCGAACGCTGTTTTCCAAGAAAACCTGCAAAATAATCCGCACTAAATTGGCTAGTAGAACCATTCACAAAAAAGCTTCTTACAACACTCATGTCAAAATCAGCCTTTATATCATATACAGGCATAGGATTGCCAAGTGGAACATATTCCATAACATCTGCTGATGCGTATACCCCTGTAGTGCTTTTACTCAAACTTATATTTGCATCAGGGTACTCAGGAATATTTTGAAACCACCCCACATCATCTCCAACGCCACCCTGTCCCCAAAGACCTGTGTAATTAAGAAATTCTGTACGTGTAAAAGAAGTTAGTGGAGCTGCAAAGCTTGTAGCAGCTAACACACAAACCATTACAAGTACTAAAACTGAAGAAATAAATCTTTTCATTATTAGTCCTCCTTGCTTGTAGTGAAAATACAATTATCTTCCATACAAAACACATAATTATAGATACATCTATTATACTATTTTATTTTTTGTGTGTCAATACTATTTTGAATCTTATCTGCTTTTTATTTTTCCTGCTTAATACAAATACTACAAATAAGCAATTTAATTTTGTAATAATTGCACATTGAAAAAATTGTTGCATCGTGGTATGATTTTATTATCTTTGGAAAAGGGGAATTATATTTATGAACAAAAAGACAAAACACATCTTCAGTTGTTTCGTCCTTGTTCTGATTATGGCCTTTTACGCAATGCCATTTGCAGTATATGCTACTGAAAACGAAACTGCAAACAGTGTTGAAGCTATAAGTGCTATTTCAGAAGAAGTGGATGAAAAACTGGAAAACACAGAAAATCTTGAGCAGCAAGTTGCTGAAGAAAACACAGAAGAAGCTGTTGAAGAAACTGAAGAAGAAGCACCAAAAAGCAAATACTATGCAACATGGCTTTCATTATTGCCACCTATTATCGCAATAGTTCTTGCATTGATAACTAAAGAGGTTTACTCTTCTCTGTTTATTGGAATTATATCAGGAGCATTCATTAGTTCTGAATTTAATATAGTGAACACTCTTACTTCTATATTCTCAACAATGACTGAAAAGCTTGGTGACTCATGGAATGTGGGAATTCTTATATTCCTTGTAGTCCTGGGTATAATGGTATCCGTTATGAATAAAGCAGGCGGATCTAGTGCATATGGAAACTGGGCAAGCAAAAAGATAAAATCAAAAACAGGTGCTATGCTTTCAACAGTGGCGCTGGGCGTTTTGATTTTTGTAGACGACTACTTCAACTGTCTGACTGTAGGAAGCGTTATGAGACCTGTTACAGACAAATTTAAGATTTCACGTGCAAAGCTTGCTTATATCATTGATGCTACAGCAGCTCCTATATGCATCATTGCTCCCATATCTTCATGGGCTGCAGCTGTTACATCATCAACCGACGGTACAGCTATAGACGGATTTAAAATGTTTATACAAGCTATTCCGTACAACTATTATGCAATTCTTACATTATTTATGCTCATTATTCTGGCCGTACTGAAGTTTGATTTCGGTCCTATGAAAAAGGTTGAAGCTCTTGCTGAAAGCGGAGATTTGTTTGGCGGCTTAGAAAGAGAAGCATCCAAAGAACAATGCGAAAACAAAAAAGGAAAAGTAATAGACCTTATTCTCCCGGTTGTTATGCTCATTATATGCTGTATAACCGGAATGGTATATACCGGCGGATTCTTCGACGGTGTATCATTTGCACAGGCATTTGCTGACTGCGATGCATCTGTAGGCTTGGTACTTGGAAGTCGGAGGCCAAGCGGTC
>JAZUOB010000101.1:0-3345 GCA_045604425.1 Clostridia bacterium | reverse complement strand
TGTGCCGTGCTCCCAGAAGTTATCTTCTTTGCCCATTTTTACAACATGGGTGGGGTCTACACCAATTTCATTTACCCATATATCTCTTGCTTCGTCATCTTCTTCGTATACTGTTATCCAGATTACTTCTTTTGGAATGTTCATTACTTCGGTGAAAAATTCCCAAGCCCAAGTTATAGCTTCTCTCTTAAAATAATCACCAAAAGAGAAGTTACCAAGCATTTCAAAAAAAGTACCATGTCTTGCTGTTTTACCTACTCTTTCAATGTCGGGAGTACGTATACATTTCTGGCAAGTAGTAACACGTCTTTTTGGTGGTTCTTCTGCACCGGTAAACCAATTCTTCATAGGTGCCATACCGGAGTTGATCAACAACAAACTATTATCATTTTTGGGAACAAGCGGAAAGCTTCCGATTCGAAGCATGCCTTTTGATTCGAAAAAGCTCAAAAACTTTTCACGAATTTCATTTAATCCCATGTATTCCATAATATCTATCCTTTCGTTTTTTAGTGCATTATTTAACCAATTTATTATATAAAATTTATGATAAAATGTCAAGCAAAATCATATTAGTTTTCTGTTTTTAACTGAGTTATATAACCGCGAAGCTTTTCAATGGTACGAATTGGTGCATCTTGAGCATTTCCAAGAGGCATATCTTTATTTCTGTAGTCAAATTTCAACGTGAATTTATGTATGTCTTCATGCATTCTTTCAAGGTTTTCAAGCTGTATATTGTATATAGCTGATATGAACTCTACAGGGTCTTTCAGGTGGTCTTTTGAATTCTCGCAGAGCATAGAAAAATGCTTCATACAAAATCCTTTAGAGTTTAGTACCTTTTCTTTTAGCGCTGTATCTTTTTGCCACATATAGAAAAACACATCTGTATATCTTTTTATTTCTGAATCAATTTTGTCGCATATAACACATGAATTTTGAGTTGAACTCAATAAGGATAAAAATTTGTTGTTTTCATCTTTAGTGCCTTTTTTAAAAATAGACTTTTTTGAAATATTTTTGATGTAGGGTTGACTGTCTTTAAGATTTTTTATAATTTCATCAATATGTGTTTCAATGACTAAGGCAAGACTTAATTTGTTAGGCTTTGCAAACATCATTGAAAAATGTTTGTTGCAATAGCCTTTTTCATTGGATATTATTCTGTAATCAGGCTCCATCATGGCAGCACCAAGAGCATATTCCACAGCATCTGTTTCCAATTTCTTTTCAATGACACAAAATGGGCATTCTGAGTCTTGTTCAAGACTTTCATTTATGGGTATTGTATAAATTTTTTCTTTCATTATTATAACCTTTCTCATAGTAATTAAGCTAATTTTATAATATGAATTATACTTTGTCAATAGGAGGGCTTGTTCTAAAAAAAAAATTATCTTAATAGAATGGAATATAAATGACAGCTCAAGGAGGAGTTTTTATGGTAGTTAGTGTACAATCAGGGCAAGTAATGAGCACACCTGTAGATTATTTGCCGCTTAGACTCAGAAAGTATTTTCTGACAGTGGAAAGCCAAATGATTTATGAAATAAGGCTAAGACGTCAAAAGCCATTATGTGTAATCGGGCCTTTGGGTACTAGATATCTTTCTGCTTCGGGGAGGTTGACTGAGGATTCGTCAAAAGGAGTGCTAATTACATCCCGTGATATTGAAGAAGCCTTGGACATGCTTACATCTTATTCTTTGTATTCATTTAAAAATGAGATAAAAAACGGCTACATCACCACCTTTGGCGGTCACCGTGTAGGTATTTGTGGCACTGTCACTCAAGACGAAGAATTTATTACTGATGTTTCATGTCTGAACTTTAGATTCGCAAGAGAAGTTATAGGAGCAGCTGATTTGTGTGTTGAGGATATATACAACAATGGACAAGTCAAAAATACGCTTATAGTTTCAGGTCCTGGCGGTGGGAAAACAACGTTTCTTAGAGATTTAATAAGACAAATATCAGATAAAAATATAAATGTAAGTGTAGTGGATGAGCGAGGCGAAATTTCCAATATGCATCAGGGAGTTGCAGGATTTGATTTGGGGATGTGCACTGATGTTATGAATATGTGTTCAAAACAAACTGGAATGAAGCTTGTTCTTCGCAGTATGATGCCCGGTGTGATTGCAGTTGATGAGCTTGATATTTTAGAAGATGCACGTATTATTACTACATGTGCATCTTCAGGTGTGAGCGTGTTTGCTACACTTCATACAGGCGACTGGAAAAGAGAAATCCCAAAAGAAATACTGTCTAAATTCAGGTGCATTGTTGTGCTTTCAAATAGACGTGGCCCGGGAACAGTAGAGGAAATAGTTCATGTATAAAATAATTGGCGGCGCTTTGATTATGATATGCTCATATCTTTTAGGAAACTACCTAAAATTCAAAATAAAAAAAAGAATAAGAGCCTTTGATGAGATTTCTTTTGCACTTAGGCAGCTTCGCTCAGAAATTGAGTTGAAAATGATACCTATTCCAAAAGCTATGAAACAAATAGGAGAAGAGCTTGGCTGTATGTTTTTTTCGGAGTGTTCAAAAAGAATTATGACCACAGGTCTTTCCGGTGCATTTAAAACTTCACTTATGGATGTGAGAGGGAGCTATTGCTTCACAAGTGATGATATAGCTGTGATTTCTTCTTTTTCATCAGGACTGGGCAGGTCAAATTTAGACGGGGAGCTTCGGCAGATTGACTATTGCATTGAAAAACTGGACATACATTCAAAAAATGTCAGGAAAGAGTATGAGCAAAAACAAACTATGTATGTAAGTGTTTCAATGCTTGTAGGGGCATTGATTGTATTGGTGCTAATGTAAAGAAAGGGAGTATTATGGAGGTTGATTTGATATTCAGGGTTGCAGGTATAGGAATTATTGTGGCAGTGCTCAATCAACTGTTGGCAAGATCGGGAAGAGAAGAACAGGCTCTTCTTACCACTATAGCAGGATTGGTTGTTGTTTTGGTTATAATAGTTCAGCAAATAGGCGATCTGTTTGATATGGTCAAGTCTATTTTCAACTTGTAACTAAAGGAGCGAACACATGGATATTTTTCAGCTTATAGGGATTGGTGTGGTTGGTGCGGTTATATCCCTGATACTTAAAACATATCGTCCTGAGTTTTCTCTAATAGTGTCACTTATAACGGCAATATTTCTTTTGGTTTATCTTGTACAAGCCTTCGACGGAGTAATGACAGCAATTCGTGACATTTCAGATAAATGCGGTCTGGACAGCAAATACTTTTCGGTTTTGTTGAAGATAATCGGAATTTCGTATATGACCCAGCTTGCATCAGAGATATGCAAAGATGCAGGTGAAGGAG
>JAZUOB010000100.1:0-4461 GCA_045604425.1 Clostridia bacterium | reverse complement strand
GGAGGAAAAAATATGAAGAAAAGAATTTTGAGTTTTCTGCTGGCCTTGGTGATGGTAGCAGGATTGCTGCCGGCCACAGCACTGACAGCATTTGCGGCACAGTATACTGCGGTCGGTGTTTCGGTGCAGTCTGGCGGTGTCGTATGTGATGACGGGTGGTACTTTTTGGATTACCCAAGTATATACCTGCTCTATAGTGATAATAGCAGTACGTTTGCTTCTTCTGTTTCTCCACTTTATACCGACGAAGAATGCTTAGATTATCTTACCAGCGCACCGGTATTGGGTGAAAAATATTATTTCCAAGTATTTGCCTATGCGTACAACGATACGGACTATTCCGTCACAAATTCCAAATCATCTATCGATGTTGAGGGCTTCTGCAGTGGCAGAGTAGAGGATGCCTATAAGGATGGCGCTGTGTATACTGTTACTTGCTCCATCATTTCTGGTGAGCTGACCGGCGGTGTGAAAGCTGTTGCTTCAGGTGTGGAATACGATAGCGAGCTTGGCGGTTATGCCCCTACATTCACCACCCTGAAAGCTGTTTCCACCGAAGGCAAGGAACTGGAGCACACCATGGTGGACGGAAAGTACTCCTACTACGGGGCTAAGTCCGGTTGCCTCTATAAGACTAACAGCGGCACCAGCTTCAGCAATATGCTGACCACCGAACCGCAGGAGGGTGAGACCTATTACTCCTATTTCCGGTTGGACAGCATTGACGGCAACCTTAATATTGAAGAAGAACTGGTGGATATCCGGATTCCCGGCTATGAAGTAGAGTACCTTGCTTCTTATGAAAGAGACATGGGCTTTACATCCCTGGTTGTGTATTCCGTTACCAAGTCGGCCCCCAAAGTATACGTAGGCGGTGTGGGTATGTATGACGGCGATTATCTTGCCGTTGGCGCAACCGCAACCCGGACCACCAAGCCTTCCGGCGGCTATGCTTACTATAAGAACGGTAAGCTGACCCTAAATAACTACAGCTACGAGGGTAAAGGATACCTGAATAGTAGCGGTTATTACGCAGTCATCTATTCTAAAAATGATCTGACTCTTGAACTGATCGGCAACAATACTTTGACTCAGACGGATTGGAATTCCGATATGATTTATGTTGACGGCGCCAACCTCACCGTCGGCGGTGACGGTAAACTTACCGGTACTTCCAGAGGCTATGCCCTTTACGCAGATAAAGACATTACCATAAATGGAGGAACCCTTGAAGTTTCAACCTACTATACATGCATTCTCAGTTACGGTGAAGTCATCATCAACGGCGGTGACATTACAGCTGAATCGGAAAGTAGAGCCGGTATTTATTCCGAGTACGATGTTACAGTCAATGGAGGCGATGTCACGGCAATCGGCGGCCACATGGCGATTGGTTGTGGCTCTTCCGGTAGCTTTTCCGTTGCAGAAGGCATGAAGATTCAGGCATCCACCACCGTGGATGGCGAACTGGGCGAATATGTTGCCTCAAACCGCAAAAGCTACAAGAAGATCGTCATTAAGACCCCCGACGTGATACTCTTGGGCGACGTAACGGGCGACGGCAAGGTGAATTCTCTTGATGCCGCCTTCGTGCTACGCTATGATGCGTCGCTTATCGGCGAGGACGAGCTTGACCTTAGCAGCGCAGACGTAACGGGCGACGGCAAGATAAACGCACAGGATGCGGCGTTTATCCTCCGCTACGATGCGGGTCTCCTGCCTCAGTTCCCGGCAGAGGGTTAGGCACGGCGGCGCTGACGAATGTCTTGGCAGACAACAGATATGTAAGACATCTGATACAATTACAGCAGAGAGGACGGCCCATAGCGAGCCGTCCTCAATTTTTGTCGGGGTCCCCAAGAAGCTGTCAAGCTTCTTGGGGTGGTGTTTATAAAAATCACTATATAAAACTTTTCATACAATACTGCGAAAAAACAAGCTTTTCGCAGTTTTATTATTTGAAAACTCTTTTATGATCGACGAAAGGGGATAGGTGGCAAGAATGTCGGAAGATATTAAAAGAGAACCAAATGAGAACAAAAACCGCTGTTTTGAGCTTAAGCTCGGTGAGTGCTTGAAAGCGATAGAGGCTCGTCCGCTTTTGCTCAGGAAATATGAAAGAGAATTGGCGATTCTTAAGGATGCGGTGGCGAAACAAGAAAATGGCAAGGTGAAGCCCCCGGTCAGCAGTATGACAGATGCTTTGATGGCTGTAAGCCGTTACAGAGCGAGAGAGGCGCTGAAAACGGGATGGGTGTGCGAGTTCGGTATGTCTCGTGTGGTGAATCGCTTTGAAAACAAAATCAGACTGATAGTGCACGACGAAGAATTGACCGAGGTATTGGCAGGGCTTAAGGGTGGGCAAAAGCTTAGCTCCCGCCAGCTTGCCATCATCCTCGTCCTGCTGCACAATACACCAAAAACCACAGTGCACCGTTTTCTTAGCGACGTGTATGACTGATTCTTAAGTCGGCGTGAACCAAAACGCTCTGCGGCATACCGCAGAGCGTTTTGGCTTTCATAGCGGCAAAAGATTTTTTAAAAAATGCAAAAAACGCTTATGTATTTTGCACATAAAGTAATTGAACGGCGAAAAAAGTGTTTTATAATGGATATATAATATATTCACGCCGTAGATTTGTCAATAAAGCCGATACCGAAAATCGTGAATAGGTTTTTATGCACAATGTTTTTTGAGTGTGTACCTTCGAAGTGAACGTTGTAGACTTTAAAATAAAAGGCTAATTGTATTTGCAAAAAAACGCAACAGCTTTGTGTTATATATAGCGGGAGCGTAATATGTGCTTTTTTGTATAGAATGGCAGAAAATTTATGCGATGTATTGACTAAATTGTTGAAATGTGTTAATCTAATAGAAACATGTTGTAATATCGGGTAGGTATGTGCAGTTAAAATTCGGAGGATTATGATGAGGAGATTTGCGGCGCTTTATATGTCACTTGTGTTGTTGACCGGGCTTTTTGTGTTTTCTTCGCCATTGGAGGTTAATGCGGAGTCTTTGTATATCAAGAAGATAGTTTCTGTTGTATATGACGATTCCGGCAGTATGATTGGCGGCGGTAACGTAAAATGGGCGTACGCAAGCTATGCAATGCAAACGTTTTGCAGTCTGCTTAACAGCGAGGACCAGCTGTATATTACATATATGAGCGAAGTTCACAAGCCCAATTATTCGCCTCATAAAATAGCTTTAGAAGATGATAAGATACAAGCTTCGGTAGATGATATCAGAAATCATGTTGAAGATGCCGGCACCCCGTACGAAGCGGTAGAAAAGGCCAAAGAAAAGCTTAGAAATGTTAAAGAAACAGATCCATACACTCAGTATTGGCTGGTAGTTATTACAGACGGCGCTTTTTCCAGCCTTAGCGTTTCTAATATCGATAAAGATTATTTAAACAGCGATTTTGAGAGCTTTGTTGATGAAAGCATGGCGAATGGTACAAAGCCTCAGGTTACATATATGGCTATAGGCGATTACGTGGTTAGTCCTGACGAGAACACGGAGAAGGGCATTTATGTTAAGACTGCCGGCGAAGCGAAAGAGATTATCGACGTTATGAAGGACATCGCTGATAAAATATCGGGCAGAACCAGATTGAACCCTTCTGATATAACACAGGTGGATACAAAGACGGTGAAAATACAGTCTGAAATCCCATTGCTTAATATTGCAACCCTTGCTCAAAAGACTAATTCTAAAATTGTTAGCGCCAAATACGAAGGAGAAAGCGATCTGACAATTAAAAGAGCGGTTTCTGTTATGTACCCCGAAGCGCAGGGCGCTACTACTGATAAAGATCTTTTTGGCGGTACGTTTATCATAAACGGTGGCGGCGATCCTATAAAAGCAGGAACCTATTTGCTTGAATTTGATTCCGACATATCTGTTGATGATTTAGTAATCATGTTTGAGCCTGCGCTTGAGATACGTATGGTGGTAGAGTGCAATGGCGTTGAGCTTGGTGATTTGACAGAGCTTAATAATTGTAGAGCAGGCGATAAAATTACAGTTAGCTATAAGATTTATGAGGTTGGTACAGATAACGAGGTCAGTCTTGACATCCTTCCCGCCGGTAGCAGTTGCGAGATATCTATTTCGGAAAACGGTACAGTGGTAGAGAGTGCAAACGGTAACGATATGTCTATAAAAGATTTCGTGCTTAATGAGCTCGACACTCGTATCAAAGCCAGTGTCATCATTCCCGGTTTTAATCCCATCGAGTTCGTTTTTGACTTTTTGCCATTGGAATATGCGCCATCATACACCTTGACAGCTGAATTCGGCAGCAATGTGCATAGCATACACATTGATGATGTGCCAACCAATGAAGATCTTACAATAGTCTTTAAGGTATATAAGGACGGAACGATTTTGACTAATCCTTCCGATGTGAAGGCGCTTAACCCTCAAATTACTGTTTCTCCCGGCGGTAATGA
>JAZUOB010000099.1:0-4867 GCA_045604425.1 Clostridia bacterium | reverse complement strand
TCAAGACCATAACGCAAACACATTATTCTTCGTTCTCGATTATTTAATTTAAGTAACGCCTGTTTAAGCAATTCACTTTCTACGCTTGATTCAATTTTCTTATATACTACGTCATTATCAGTCCGCATAATATCGGAAAGGAGCAATTCGTTGCCCTCCCAATCAGTATTTAAAGGTTCATCAAATGAAATCTCGCTTTTAAGCCTAACTGTTTTTCTTAAATGCATTAATATTTCGTTTTCAATACACCTTGAAGCATACGTAGCAAGCTTTATATTTTTGTTGGGGTTGAAAGTGTTTATCGCCTTTATAAGACCGATAGTACCTATTGATATAAGGTCCTCAACCAGTATGCCGGTGTTTTCAAAACGTCTGGCTATGTACACTACAAGACGCAGATTATGTTCTATCAAAATGGACCTTACTGATTCATCGCCTGCTCTTAAACGATTTAAGGCAAGGTTTTCTTCCTCTTTTTCCAAAGGCGGCGGCAGAATATCGTTGCCGCCTATATAAAATACATCTTCAGGACAGTTGTCAAAACTGCCGTATAAGTACAAGAAACCGGTTTTGATATTATTAAAAAATTTCAGCATAAGAAAGCTCCTCCCAGTTAAGTCAAAAAAAAGTTGTTCAAAAGCAGTGCGTATTTCCCCGTAGAAGACAGGGGTCTATCCACGAATGTTATGTACAGGTCTTTGTATTCTTTGTGCTGCTCTGTAAAATAAAGCTTTTCCACCGGATAAATCTCTGTGTATGCGGCGCTTTTACCTATGTTTTTATAAGGAATTATTTCAGGGTCAACACTTAAGTTTTCAAAAAGCCTTCGCTCACCGATTATTACCGGTGCGCCGTTTTTTTTGTGGCGCAGACTGTTTCCTGTGTCTATCATGGCGGGGGTTTCAATTTCTTGTCCGTCTACAGTTATTTTTACATGATAGATAATTTTGGTTTTTGACATAAAAAAAACTACCGTACTGCACGCTAAAAATACAAATATCAGTGATACATAAAAATATATATCCTCTGCCACAAAATAGCGTCTTGCGTTTACCCAAAGCTCGCAGGTTTTTGTTTGGGGGATTATCCCGAACAAAATAGAAGATGCAATATATGTACAGCCAAGATGTATACCCGAGCGTCTTATAAGTTCAAAAATTGATGACTTTCCAAAAATAAGTCTTATTGACGGAACATATAAAAGAATACATATATACCTGAAAAACGGAAAAATCACAGATATAACCGATAAAACGGAATATGCAAAAGATGCAAGGAAAATCCGTCTTTTTTTTATAAAAATTCTGAGGGCGGACTTGGATATAAAAAGACATACACAGTTCATAAAAAAAGAGCATAAAAGTGCACTGTCAAGATACAAAACCATTTGTCTCACCTCATAAAGTATTATACACCTCACTAGGCAAGAAACTTGTCGAAGCTGGCTGTCGTAAAATGTTTTTATTATTACTAAAATCTACATTTTTTTAAATCTCTAAATATGAAAAAAATCCGCAAAAAATTGCGGATTTTTTTCAGAATATTTAGTTGTTACATCCAAAAAGACACTTGATAAGACAAAGTGTAGTGGTGATAGTCAACACCAAAAATCCTATAAGAGCACCTGAAAGTATTGCGCCGAGAAAGCTGGTAGCAGCAAAGGTAATACCAAGAAGCACCAATGCCAAGATAAAAGTGCCAACAATTCCGGAAGTTACAAATCCAAGTGCACGGCATGCGCAAGACGCATTTGTGTTATTGCCTGAAACAAGAAGCAATACCGCCAGATATACTACACTAATTCCTAAAGCTACCCACAAAAATGCAGGAGTAAGGGTAATAACTGCGCTAATAGTTAAAATAGCTGCCAAAACACCCCAAATAATGCTTATAGCAATGCTAAGGCCTATACAGGTTGTTTTGCAGCCACAGTTTGAACCGGTCATATTTTTCACCTCCCCGTCATACTTAAACGCAGAAAATATTGCGTTTGTAATAATATATGCGTGTTGTGAAATAATGGTGATTTTGAGGTATTATTTGTTTATGAATAAAAAAAAGTCATAAAAAACCTTTTTTATGACAAATTATACAAAAAAAATGTAATTCAGTGATTTATCGTAGGTTTTCTAAAAATCATGGTTGCATTATTAAAACTATTGTGGTATAATGACGTGTGTGACTAAAAAGTTGCTGTTTTTTTTGCGACTAAAAATATACTATTTTTGATATAAATTTTTACTTGACAATAAAGGGAAAAAAGATGAATTGGTTAATTATTTTTAATAAAGTAATATCTTTGTTATTTACTTTGTGTTTTGCATATCAGGTGTTTTTTGCGCTGATAGGTTTTTTTGCAAAACCAAAGAAAATGCTTCTCCAAAAAGAGAATCGTTTTGCTTTTGTTATATCAGCACGAAATGAAATGAAAGTAATCTGCGAACTCATTAAAAGTATAAAAGAGCAGGATTACCCATCACATCTTGTGGATATATATGTGATAGCTGACAACTGTACAGACTCAACAAAAGAGGTGGCAGAGGCAGCGGGAGCATTTGTTTATGAAAGAAAAGACGAGATTTTAGTTGGTAAGGGCTACGCACTGGACTGGTTCTTCCAAAAAATCAAAGATAAGCTTACAAATGCCGAGTACGACGGCTATTTCGTGGTAGATGCCGACAATGTGTTGGCACCTGACTTTATCAGCCAGATGAACAGAGTATTTTCAAATGGTTATAAGGTGGTCACAAGCTACCGCAACTCTAAAAATTATGGACAAAACTGGATTACAGCAGGATATTCATTGTGGTTTTTGAGAGAGGCAAGATATCTCAATAACTCCAGAATGTTTGTGGGTACAAGCTGTGCGATCTCAGGTACAGGATTTTTGGTCAGCAATGATGTATTGGTTAATAACGGCGGCTGGACACAGCATCTTCTCACCGAGGACCTGGAGTTTACGGCTAGATGTGTTATCGAAGGAGAGAAGATAGGCTACTGTGCAAATGCTGTTATCTATGATGAGCAGCCTACAAAATTCCACCAGTCATATATCCAGCGTATGCGTTGGGCAAAGGGATTTTATCAGGTGTTTATGAAGTACGGAGTAAATCTCTTTAAGGGGATCTTCAAGGGAAGCTTCTCTTGTTATGATGTACTTATGACTCTTATGCCGGCTATGTTCCTTTCTCTTATCAGCGTAGTGGTGAATGTTGTTGCAATACCAGTTGGTTTTATGAACAACACTTCAGAGATGAAAATGGTGCTTGAATTCCTTTGTAAAAACATTGCAAGCTTCTATGGTATATTCTTTGCTATGGGCGCTCTTGCTACTATTTCTGAATGGAAGAGAATATATACAAGCATACTAAAGAAGATATTTTATGTGTTTACGTTCCCGATTTTTATGATGACATATGTTCCTATTTCAATAGTTGCGCTGTTCAAAAAAGTTGAATGGCAGCCTATAAAACACTGCGTGTCCAAGTCGGTAGACGATATTTGCAAAAGGGAAGTTGCAAATAAATAAAAGAGGTTATGTTTAATGAAAAGACTATTTCAAAAACAACAAGTCCTTACAATACCTAATCTCCTGAGCTTTTTCAGAATTTTGCTTTTGCCTGTGATTGTATGGATTTATTGTGTAGAGAAGAATACTCTTGGTGCAATACTTGTACTGCTTTTGTCAGGTCTTACAGATATTGTAGACGGCTTTATCGCCAGAAAATTTAATATGATTTCAGATCTTGGCAAAATACTTGACCCTATTGCAGATAAGCTTACCCAAGGTGTGCTTTTGATATGTCTTGCCACAAGGTATCACATAATATTTGTTATTGTAGGGGTGTTTGCCCTGAAAGAGTTTTTGATGATTGTGCTGGGGTACATCACAATGAAGCGCAAAGACTCTGTCAACAGTGCAAAGTGGTATGGCAAGCTGAATACAGTGATAATATACAGCGCCATAGTGATTATGTTGCTTACTCCGGATATGCCGGATGTTGCTGTGTACATAACGTCCGCTGTATGTATAAGCGTTATAATAATTTCCTTTATTCTTTATGCAAGATTCTATCAGAAGATATTAAAAAAATAAACTGTTGCTTAGCAACAGTTT
This sequence comes from Clostridia bacterium, assembly GCA_045604425.1. Taxonomy (GTDB): domain Bacteria; phylum Bacillota; class Clostridia; order UBA1381; family UBA1381; genus RGIG9115. The sequence goes on along the minus strand of JAZUOB010000099.1, from coordinate 750 downwards.
ATTTTCTAGTTTACTTTATAGCCTTGTTTTTCTACTGCCGTTTTCAGCACTTCAAAATCTAAGTCTTTTGAAAGCTTTACTTCTGCTTTGTTTTCTGTATGGCTTACGATTGCCTCTTGTACACCATCGATGTTTTCAAGAGTTTCTTTGACTCTGTTTTCACAGTGCATACACATCATACCCTCAATTTTTAATGTCTTGTTCATAATACTTTTCTCCCTTTTATATCTGTTTAGCCTCAGTGCATTGGAAACAACACAGAAGCTTGACATACTCATAAACAGTGCTGCTATCATAGGACTAAGTTCAAGTCCGAATACCCCTGCTGCCAAAGGTATGCCGATTACATTATATATAAATGCCCAAAATAGATTTTGGTATATTACTTTAAGTGTGGCGCGTCCAATTTTTATAGCATCCAGAGCACCGGACAGGTTGTTGTTTACAAGAATAATGTTTGCAGCGTCTATTGCTACATCTGTTCCTGCGCCTATGGCAATAGAAGTATCAGCTTCGGTGAGAGCCGGAGCATCGTTTATGCCGTCGCCCACCATGGCGGTTTTTCCGCCTTTTTTCAAATCCTTTATGGCAAATGCTTTGTCCTGAGGCTTCAGCTTTGCAATCACCTTTTCTATGCCCGCCTTGTCTTTTATGGCATTGGCGGTTTTTTCGTTATCACCGGTGAGCATTATCACATCAAGACCCATTTTTTTAAAGCTTTTAATAGCTTAAGTCGGATCGTAGCCATGT
>JAZUOB010000098.1:0-4799 GCA_045604425.1 Clostridia bacterium | reverse complement strand
GCTTTTTGGAGTGTGACTGTCATATCTTTTACAGACTCCAAAGACATTCTCTCCAAGATGTAAAATGCTATTCTTTCTGCACTTTTAGGGCCTATTCCTGGTAATTGCTCGAATTGCTCAATTAGTTTTTCTACTGATAATTCTAAAGCCAACTTTATTCCTCCTGATTAAAACAAGCCGGGAATATTGAGTCCGCCTGTTATTCCACTCATGCCTTCAGCCATAAGGTCATCAGCTTTTTTCATAGCTTCATTCACAGCAACAAGTATAAGATCCTCAAGAGTTTCAACGTCATCAGGGTCTACTGCTTCAGGGTCTATATTGATAGATATAAGCTCTTTTTTGCCTGTGGCAACAACCTTTACAACTCCGCCTCCGGCAGATGCTTCTACCGTCTTTTCTTCAAGTTCTTCCTGAACTTTAGTCATTTCCTCTTGCATTTTCTGTGCTTGCTTGAGCATGCTGTTCATGTTTTTGTTTTGATTCATTCCTGCTCCTGCAAAACCTTTGTACTTACCCATAATTACCTCCAAATTGTATTAGTATTGTTCTTTTTCGTCTTCTTCTAAAAACTCTTCTGATTCTTCTTCATCAAATTCAGATTGTGAAAAATCCTCGTCAGGTTTGTATGTCAAAAATTCTCTGTCATCTACAGAGTCAATAAAATCCTCCATTTTGTCCATTACCATGCTGAGAGGGTCTTTTTGCAATTTTTCTTCCGGCGGATTTTCTTTTGGCAGTGCCCAAAAATCAATTATATAATCCTCAAGCTCATCTTTGTACGCAACTTTTATGCACATATCTATTCCACATAGCTGACATGCCAGCTGAGTAATCATATTCAGCTTATTGTTCGCTATATTATACCCCGCTTTTTCAGTGATTCTGTCATACAACAAAATAATACCATCATTATCTATTGTAATTGTTGTACCCACCAGTGCTGTGGCCAAAAAAGGATTGCGCTTTGTTATTGAAGAAACTGTCTTTTCCCACTTTTTTGCCGCGATGACAATAGGATTTGAGTCATTGAGCTTGTCTTTTGGAATTGGATTAAAGAGCTTTACAGACGGCTTTGGCTTGGGTGAAGAATTTATCTTCTCCTCTTTTGCCTCTTCCGACCTGCTGACTTCTACTGTGATTTTGCCGTTTTCAATCTTGTTCTCCATATCACTGAGCCTTGCAATCAAAGCATCGCTGCTTGTATCAAGCTCAGGTCTTGTAATCTTAACAAATACAGTTTCATATATAACTCTTGGTGATTTCACCCATTTAGCCTTGCTTTTTGCATCAGTAAGGCACTGTATAATATAGTTTAGTTTTTCAAAAGTTGTCTTTGATGCTGCGCTTTTATATCTTGCTATTTCTTCCTCACTGTAATCAAGCAAATTCTCAGGAGATGATGATACCTTGCACACAATCAGGTTTCTGAAATGAGATATTAGAGAGTCTGCAAACACATTCAAGTCATATCCTGAATCAGCAATCTCTCCCATGCATTCAAAAACTTTGTCTGTATCTCCACTTATAAGCGCACCTGCAACATCAAACTCAGACTCTATAGGTATAATACCAAGAGATGATGTAATATCCTCACCAGTTATTTTTTTACCGCAGGAAGATACCACACGTTCCAAAACACTTATGGCATCACGCATGGAGCCGTCGCCTAACCTTGCAATAAGTGCATAGGCGTCTTCTGTAATTTCGAAGCCTTCTCCATAGGCTATTTCCTTTAGCCTTATTATAATTTCAGCAGGCTTTATTCTTCTGAAATCGTATCTTTGGCATCTTGACAAGATTGTCTGCGGAACCTGATGAGGCTCGGTAGTAGCAAGAATAAATATAACGTGCTCCGGCGGCTCTTCTAATGTCTTCAAAAGTGCATTGAATGCACTGGTACTCAGCATATGAACCTCATCAATAATATATACTCTGTACTTGGCAGATGCAGTCATATACTTTGTATCTTCTCGAAGCTCACGTATGCTGTCAACTCCATTGTTTGAAGCAGCATCTATCTCAGCTACATCCATAATACTGCCGTCAGAAATGCCGCGGCAAATAGAGCAATGGTTACAGGGGCTACCGTTTTGATTAGACTCGCAATTGACAGCTCTTGCAAAAATTTTCGCAGCTGTCGTTTTGCCAGTACCACGTGTACCACAGAACAAATAGGCATGACCTATTCTGCCTTCAACAATTTGATTTTTTAAAGTTTCGGTAATATGGCTTTGTCCTATTATATCTTCAAAAACCATAGGACGCCATTTTCTGTAAATAGCTTTATATGCCATTTTTTTATCCTTTCGATTATCTATAACAAAAAACACACCGCAAAGCACCTGTTGAAACAACAAGTTTTCAAATATCACGGTGTAAAAAATATTATATTAAACAAAGGCTCAGACCGAGTTATCCATAACACATCAAATGCACCGCTTATTGCTGCTTGGTTCCCCATCTGACAAGGTTCACGGGATTTAATCGCACGGGCTCGGTCGTCATCGCCAAAAATTTTAGAGTAATATTTGAAGAATTACTACAGCCACAGCCAAAGCTGCAATGAGTGAACATGCCGAAATTCCCCAAATCTTGATAAAACGGATTTTTGCATTTATTGCTTCTATCTCGTTTTTAACTTTTATATTAGTGTTCTTAAGTTCAAATACAGAATCTGTAAGCTTATCTATGCCGACAGATGCTTCGCGAATTTCTTCTAATTTTGGTGCTGATGATTTTAGCACGTTGCTGACTTCGCTAAGTGTTCTGAGCATATCATCAGCTTTGTCATGCACCTCTGTAATACTTGTAGAGATATTTGTAAAGTTAGATTTTGATTGTTCGTTTAGTCCCTCGATTGCTTTTGTTGTTGACGCAGTGTTCTCAGAAATAACAGAAAGCTTATCTTCAAGCTCTACCATCAAAGTATCCAACTCTGCTTCTAGTTGCTCTTTAGTGAGCACATCACTATTTTTGAAAACACCTTCTGCCTTTTTGATGACATCGGTAACACTTTCATTACCTTTGATGCTGTCCTTGACAGACTCAAGCTTATTCATAATCTTCTCGTAATAGCTGAAAGCTTTTTCTTTACTGCCTGCATCAGAAGATGTCTCCTGGTATTCAACTTCTTCCCCTGACATTGCTTTTTCGATAACATCATCTATTTCATCTGCATCAGAATAAAAAGCATCATCGCCGTCGTATGAAACTATTTTGTCGTCATGATAGCTCTTGAGTCGTGCAACTACTCTCTTGCCTGCGGAAAGTAAAGACTGCAAGTCTCTTTTTCTCTCTTCTGTCATAACAACATCTCTCCAATCATTGATTTTATTTATAAGTTTATTAAATATATTCATTTCTTATCCTTGCTCCACATTTAGGGCAGTATGCGTTACCTTTTTTCACCGGCTTATTGCATTTATGGCATACCAAAAGATGACACTCTTTTTTTAGTTGTCTTTTAAGGTCTTCCATTTCTTCGTTTAATGCGTCCAAACGACCTATATATTCAGAAAAATCCTTGCCTCTGTCTCCGGTTTTGTAGCTATTATAAACACATTCACCTATCAGAGTATAGTTTTGTTGCATTTTCTCTTCTGTCTCGTTCATAGCATATCTGATTTTCGCTTCACGGGTCATCTTTCCTACTTTATTAACCGTATAGTTCGTGACGTTCTTGGCAGTCTCTCCTGCTCTTGAAATACCATCACTTACCTTTTTCAACAAATCATCAAAATCAGCCACAATTTCTCTCCTTTCATGCAACACTATATAGATATTACAATTATAACATCATATATTCCCTAAATCAACCCTTTTTCCAAAAAAATATAAATTCAACCATGATACAATTTTTTGGATTGGTATACCGGCTCACAAGTAAGGTTCATTCCAAGCTTTTTAAACACCGATGTATCTATTTGTGACAGAATAACAGATGAATGGACTTCACAGTTTTTGAGAAGCGGTAATTTTTCCATTGCACGCTTTGCATACTCATCTGTAGATGCACAAATTGCAAGGGCAATAAGAGTTTCATCCAGATGCAATCTGGGATTGTGATTTCCAAAATTATTGGTCTTAAGCGCCTGTATAGGCTCAATAACATCAGGAGATATGAGTTTTACTTCTCTGTCTATTCCTGCAAGACGCTTCAAGGAATTAAGAAGCACTGCAGCGGATGCGCCAAGAAGCTTTGTGGTTTTGCCTGTAACAATCTCACCATCAGGAAGCTCTACAGCTGTCGCCGGCATTTGTGTAGATTCGGCACGTTTTAATGCTTCTTCAACAACTTTTCTGTTCTTTATGCTTATTCCTGCCTGATTGATTATAAGATCAAGCTTATACACAGCATCGTTGCTGACAAAACCGTTAAGAACTGCACATTTTGTGTGATAATATCTGCGAATGATTTCTCTTTGAGCTGCATTACATACAGCTTCATCATCCACTATGCAGAAACCCGCCATATTCACACCCATATCTGTAGGAGATTTATATGGACTTGTACCCAGAATTTTATTAAACATAGCATTCAGCACAGGAAAAACTTCTATATCACGATTGTAATTGACAGTCGTCTCTCCATACGCTTCAAGATGAAACGGGTCTATCATATTTACGTCATTAAGGTCTGCCGTGGCTGCTTCATATGCCAGATTAACAGGATGTTTTAGTGGTAAATTCCACACAGGGAAAGTCTCAAACTTTGCATAACCTGCTTTTATTCCCCTTTTATGCTCATGATAAAGCTGTGAAAGGCAAGTAGCCATTTTGCCACTGCCGGGACCCGG
>JAZUOB010000097.1:0-1819 GCA_045604425.1 Clostridia bacterium | reverse complement strand
GGCTCACAGAACGACATGGCTACGATCCGACTTAGCTGCGTATAAGGATAAAGTAGTAGCCGGAGTAGATTTTGGAAAGCTTTTTGATTATTTTGATATTTTGTAGGTGGCCGGAATGTACAACAAACCTGAAATGACCTACGACCGTTTGAAAGAAAAAGCACTCAGATTGTTGGAGTTTAGAAACCAAAGCGAGTTTGAACTTCGTCAAAAACTGCAAAGGTCCGGAGGAGAAAACACTGATATCACAAAAGTGCTTGATTTTTGCAAAGAGTATGGTTTTGTAAATGATGAAAAATATGCTCATGCACTTGCTTGTGATTTAAAAAATCTTAAAAAGTATGGAAAACAAAGAATAAGAGCCGAGCTGAACAAAAGAGGTATCAACCATGAGTACATATCATCAGTTCTTGAAGAGCTTGATGATGATATTGATAATCTGACTTTGCTTATAGAAAAACGTCTCAAAGGCGATTTTGATAAAAAAAATTGTGATAAAGCAATTCGTTATTTTGTTTACAGAGGCTACAAATTAGATGACATTATAAAGTCTATAGAAAGGCTAAAGACAGATGAGTTTTAACATAGGTATGGTTTCTCTGGGGTGTCCGAAGAACACCACAGATGCAGAAATAATGCTTGGCATACTTGAAGAAAAAGGTCATGTTTTAGTGAATGACCCGAAGCTTGCAGATGTGATAATAGTCAATACATGCGGCTTCATTCAGGATGCAAAGCAAGAATCTATAGATACAATCTTGGAAATGGCAGACTACAAAAAGGATAGATGCAAGCTTCTTATTGTTACAGGCTGTCTTGCTGAAAGGTACAATGAAGAAGTACTAAAAGAGTTTCCTGAGATAAATGCAGTTGTAGGCGTGGGTGATTATCATAAGATTGCTGAAATAATCTATGATGCCGAACTTGGTAATAGACCACTGGTTTATGGACATAAGAATGATGATGCACCGGAAGGACTTCCGAGAGTTCTCACTACAGGCAGCACTTCTGCTTATATCAAGATAGCAGAAGGCTGTGATAATAATTGTACTTATTGTGCTATACCCATGATAAGAGGCAAGTTTCGAAGCAGACCCATGGAAGATATTTTGCGGGAGGCAAAACAACTTGCAGAAAAGGGTATAAAAGAGCTAATTGTAATCGCTCAGGATACAACTAGGTGGGGGATTGATATATATGGAAAATACAGCCTTTCGGATTTGCTTCTGAAGCTGTGTGAAATTCCGGAGCTTAAATGGATAAGAGTCTATTATTTGTACACAGAAGCCATAACTGATGAACTTATAGATGTTTTTGCTAAAGAAGAAAAACTTTGCCCATATATTGATATGCCAATACAGCATATCGATGATGAAGTTCTGAGAAGAATGGCACGAAGAACAAACTCAGGCGAAATAATAAAAAATATTGACAAAATGCGTCAAAAAATAAAAGACGTTACAATAAGAACTTCGATAATAGTTGGCTTTCCCGGTGAAACCGATGAACAGTTTGAAAACCTGTATAATTTTCTAGGCACTGCAAAGCTTGATAGAGTTGGAGTGTTTGCTTATTCTGAAGAAGAGGGCACAGCTGCAGTAAAGTTTGACAATAAAATCGACGATGCCACAAAACAAGCAAGACTAACAAAACTTATGGAGCTTCAAAGTCACATTAGTCTTGATATCAACAAATCAAAACTGGGTAGGACTGTAGAGGTTTTGTGTGAGGGATATGATAGTGAAAGCTTTTTGTATTTTGGCAGAAGCAAAGCCGATAGTATAGGTATAGACGGACTTGTCTATTTTGCAGCTAATCG
>JAZUOB010000096.1:0-6114 GCA_045604425.1 Clostridia bacterium | reverse complement strand
GGTAATCCAAAATCAAACTTATTATAGCAGAAAAACCTTCACTTGCGCGAAATATAGTTGGTGCGATAGGGAAGATGTCAAAGAAAAATGGATATTATGAAGGCTCAGGCTACATTGTAACCTGGGCTTTTGGTCATTTATTTTCTCTTGCTGATATTGAATATTATAATGGCGGTGACAAGAAAAATACTAAGTGGACGTTAGACAGCATTCCATGCTTTCCGGAAAAATTTGAATTTGTTTTGAAAGCAGATTATAAAACGAAAGAAGTAGATTCAGGTGTTGAAAAACAATTTGAAATAATCAGGTATTTGTGCAATCGTGAAGATGTAGACACAATAATAAACGCAGGTGACTCCGACCGAGAGGGTGAAATCATAGTCAGAACTTGTATAAACAAGGCAAATGTTTCCCAAAAATCTTTGCTTCGTCTCTGGCTCCCAGACCAAACAAATGAAACTATAATAAAAGCTCTTTCAGAAATGAAAAACGAGACAGATTATGATAATCTTGCAAACGAAGGATATGCAAGAACGTATATGGATTGGCTTTACGGTGTTAATTTGACAAGATTTGCCACTTTGAAATCAGGATACTTTTTCAGAGTAGGCAGGGTGATTGTGCCTATCGTTAAGGCTATTTATGACAGAGATATGTCTATAAGAAATTTTACACCCGAAAAGTATTATCAGCTTGTAAGCAAAGCTATTACAGACGGTGAAGAAATTGAATTAACCGATAAAAACAAGTTTTCTAACCATGAGCTTGAAAAAGCAAAAAAAATGTGCGAAAAATACAACAGTATGGAAGCAATCGTTACATCAAAAAAGCAAACCAAGAGTAACATGGCTCCCGGTAAACTGTATTCTTTGACAAAACTGCAAAATGTTCTTGGTAAGAAATATAAAATGCCAATGGAAAAAAGCTTAAAAATAGTTCAGGATTTGTACGAGAAAGGGTATGTTACGTATCCAAGAACCAATTCTGAATATTTGGCTACAGCTGAAAAAGATAAAATCAAACAGATATTGGATACTGTGAGCAAAATAGGTTATCCCGTTGAGTTTAAAAGCTCTAAAACTATATTTGATGATTCAAAAATCGAATCTCACTCTGCACTTACTCCTACGTACAAAATACCGGATAAAAGCATTCTTTCAGAAGATGAATATACTGTATACAGTACAATCATGAGGAGATTTGTAGCAGTTTTTTGCAAGGAAGAATGTGTTGCGAAAAAAACAGAGATAACAATAAGGCTTGGAGATTTGGCTGATTTCGTTTTAAAAGGAACTATAATCGAAGAAAAAGGTTGGACAAAGTTTGATGAGTACAACAAGAAAGACAAAATTTTGCCTAAGCTTGAAAAAGGTGATGTAGTAAATATCAATTTCAAACCTTTAGAAAAACTTACAACAGCCCCTAAGCATTATACTATCGAAACATTGAATAATTACTTGAAAAATCCATTCAGGGAAGATAAATTAAATATAGATAAAGAAGATGACAGCGAAGAATATAAGGCGATTTTTGAAGGTTTAGAGCTTGGCACAGAAGCAACAAGAACGGGTATTATAGATAATGCTATAAAGAGCAATTACATTTCACTCAATAAAGATGTTTATAAAATTTTGCCTGAAGGTGAAAATCTTATAACTTCACTGGTTAGAATGAATATATACATGGACAAGTATAAAACAGCCGAGATGGGTAAAGCTCTAAAAAAGGTATATAGAGGTGAATTTGAAATAAAAGACTCTATTGAACTTGTAAAGCATGAAATAGAAAACATTCTCACACAAAAAACGTTGCCCCCCGAAGACGATACAGAGTATGGATTTGTTGGCGATGTAGTGGGCAAATGTCCTCTTTGTTCAAAGGATGTAGTAAGAACAAAATTTGGATATGGATGTTCTGGTTACAAAGACGGTTGTAAATTCGGATTTAGCGGCGTTATTTGCTCAAGGGTGATATCTGTATCTAATGCAAAAAAACTTTTAAAAACAGGCACTACATACAAAATAAATGGATTTGTTTCTAAAAATAATAATACGTTTTCTGCAAAATTGAAGTTAGAAAATAACAAAGTTGTATTTGATTTTAGTTAAAAGGAGATGAGCTTATGGATAAATTTGAATTAGTCAGTTCATTCAAGCCCACAGGTGACCAGCCTGAAGCTATAGATTCATTGGTCCGTGGTATTGAAAACGGTCATAAGTCTCAAATTCTCTTAGGTGTTACCGGCTCTGGAAAAACTTTTACTATGGCTAATGTGATAGCAAAGCTGAACAGACCTACACTTGTCCTTGCTCACAATAAAACTCTGGCAGCACAGCTTTGCAGTGAATTTAAGGAGTTTTTTCCAAAAAATGCTGTGGAGTATTTTGTATCATATTATGATTATTATCAGCCGGAAGCATATATACCCCAAACTGATTCTTTTATCGAAAAAGACGCATCAATAAATGATGAAATAGACAAATTGCGCCATAGTGCAACAGCTGCAGTACTTGAAAGACGCGATGTTATAATAGTAGCAAGCGTTTCTTGCATATATGGTCTGGGTAGTCCTGAAGATTACAAAAATCTGACTCTCAGTGTAAGAGCCGGAAGTGAAGTAAACAGGGAAGACATTTTATCAAAATTAGTAGAAATTCAATATGAAAGAAATGATATTGCCTTTGAACGAAACAAATTCAGAGTACGGGGCGATGTTGTTGATATATTTCCCTCCGGAAGCGGAAGTAGTGCAATCAGATTTGAGTTTTTTGGTGATGAAATTGAACGCATTTTAGAAATTGATACTTTAACCGGAGAAATACTTGCTCAAAGAGACCATGTAATGATATTTCCGGCTTCTCATTATGTGACTACAAAAGAAAAAATGCTTTTAGCAATACAAAATATTGAAGCTGAACTGGAAGAGAGAATAGAGTTTTTCAAAAGCAGAAACATGCTTATTGAAGCTCAAAGAATTGAGCAAAGAACTAGATATGATTTGGAGATGCTTCAGGAAATAGGCTTTTGCCAAGGGATAGAAAACTATTCAAGGCATATGAGTGCAAGATCGCCCGGAACTCCGCCGGATACTTTGCTTGATTATTTTCCGGAAGATTATATAATGTTTATTGATGAATCACACGTCACACTTCCTCAGGTCAGAGCAATGTATAATGGTGACAGAGCCAGAAAAGACACCCTTGTTGAGTATGGTTTCAGACTCCCGTCTGCTTATGACAACAGACCCCTTTGTTTTGATGAATTTAAAGCCAAGCTTGGTAGTGTTATTTATACAAGTGCAACGCCTGGCGATTACGAACTTGGCCTTTCAGAGAACACGGCAAGTCAAGTTATACGCCCCACAGGTTTGCTGGATCCTCAGATTTTTATAAGACCAATAAAAGGACAGATTGATGACCTGATAAATGAGATTACCATAAGAAGTGAGAAAAATGAAAGAGTTTTGGTTACAACTCTAACAAAGAAAATGGCTGAAGATTTGACAGACTATCTTTCATCTTCTGGAATTAGAGTTAGATATATGCATTCTGAAATCAAAACAATTGAAAGAACAGAGATAATTCGAGACTTACGATTAGGTGAGTTTGATTGTCTTGTTGGAATAAATCTTTTGAGAGAAGGTCTTGATATTCCGGAAGTGTCTTTAGTTGCTATACTGGATGCAGATAAAGAGGGATTTCTCAGAAGCGAAAGATCGTTGATACAGACAATAGGCAGAGCTGCACGAAACAGTGAAGGAATTGTAATCATGTACGCTGATAATGTTACAGAGTCGATGAGAAATGCTATTGAAGAAACCGAAAAACGCAGAAGTATTCAATCGGAGTATAATAAAAAGCATGGGATAGTGCCAACTACAATTAACAAATCAATTCGGAAAATTATTGAGGCAACTCACATTTTATCTTTAGAAAGTACCGATAAAAATAATGATATAAACGAAATGTTGGCTACATTGACGGCAGAAATGTTTATTGCAGCAGAAAATCTTGAATTTGAAAAAGCAGCTATGCTTCGAGATAAAATCAAAAAATTAAAGGAAGATATTTAATGAACGATAAAATTATACGAATAATGAAAGCAAGACTACTCACCCCTGTCATCTATCTTCTTGAAGATGAAATATTGAGTGTTGTAGGTTTCTTTGACGGCAGCACAAAAATAAATCATATATATGAAACCCAAAGGTTGATAGAAAAAGCATTGGGGCGAGAAATTAACATTTGTGATATACGGGATTTCAATGAAGTTGATCGATTAGACATCATTAAAAATGCAAATCTCATTTATTCGGAAACACCATTTGTGAAGTCTTTATTTGAATCTGCTATGGCTCAGGATTTTACGATATCAAAAAGCAAAAAGAAAGATATAATAAATCGTTCTTTAGAAAGCGGTACAATTTATTTATCATAGAAAGGCTTATATATGGAAGAGTATATTAGAATTAAAGGTGCAAAAGTTCATAACCTTAAAAATGTATCTGTGAATATACCCAGGGAAAAATTGGTTGTTCTGACAGGTCTTTCAGGCTCCGGCAAATCATCACTTGCTTTTGATACAATTTATGCAGAAGGGCAGAGAAGATATGTAGAATCATTATCATCATATGCCAGAATGTTTTTGGGGCAAATGGACAAGCCTGATGTTGAAAGCATTGACGGATTGTCACCGGCAATTAGTATTGACCAAAAGACAACATCAAAAAACCCAAGGTCCACTGTTGGTACTGTTACAGAAATATATGACTATCTAAGACTTTTGTATGCACATATTGGAATACCTCATTGCCCGAAATGCGGCAAAGTAATAGCAAAACAAACAGTAGATAATATTGTAGATAATGTACTGGAATTACCTGTCGGAACTAAGGTGCAAATTTTAGCACCGGTTGTACGGGGCAAAAAAGGTAATCACAAAAAAGTTTTAAAGGATGCACAGAAAGACGGATATGTCAGAGCGAGAATAGACGGTGAGATCAGGCTTTTAGATGAACAAATAGAGCTTAAAAAGACTTTTAAACACAATATAGAAATAATAGTAGACAGAATAATCATAAAAGAAGGAATATCACAGCGCTTATCCGATTCTATAGAAACAGCTATGAAAATTTCTGGTGACATGGTTTTAGTTTCTGTAATAGACGGAGAAGATATGATTTTCAGCGCAAGCCTAGCATGCCCTGATTGCGGTATAAACCTTGAGGAGCTTACCCCAAGAATGTTTTCTTTTAATAATCCGTATGGGGCTTGCAAACACTGTGACGGTTTGGGAAGTTCAGCAAAAATAGACCCTACTCTCTTGATTTCAGATCCGGAGAAGAGTATTCTTGATGGTGCAATATATGCAACAGGTTGGAATAGTGCGGATGACCCAAACAGTATAGCGTATATGTATTTTACAGCACTGGCGGAGCATTATCATTTTGATGTGAATACACCTTTTAAAGATTTATCAGATGAAGCTAAAAATCTTATATTGTATGGTACTGGCGATGAGAGAATTACGATCAGTTATAATAAATCTTATTCAAGCGGAACGTATCAAACTGCTTTTGAAGGCGTTGCAAACAACCTGGAGCGAAGGTACCATTCAACGGGTTCAGATTATGCAAAAAAGGATATTGAGAAATACATCAATGATGTACAGTGTCCCTACTGCAAAGGTGCAAGGCTAAATGAAACAGTACTTGCTGTGACTGTTGGAGGTTTGAATATATATGAATTCACTCAAAAATCTGTAAAAGATGCTATAAGCTTTATAGACAATCTTAAGCTTAATGAACTGGAAAAGAAAATCAGTGACCAAATAATAAGAGAAATCAAAGCTCGTTTGTCCTTTTTAAAAGATGTAGGTCTTGATTATTTGACTCTTGACAGATCCTCCGGAACTTTAAGCGGAGGAGAAGCACAAAGAATTCGTCTGGCTACTCAGATTGGCTCAGGTCTTATGGGCGTATTATATATTTTAGACGAACCAAGTATTGGTCTGCATCAAAGAGATAATGACAGATTGATACAGACACTATTGAAGCTACGTGATATAGGAAATTCTGTTATTGTTGTTGAGCATGATACAGATACTATGTATGCA
>JAZUOB010000095.1:0-5599 GCA_045604425.1 Clostridia bacterium | reverse complement strand
AATATATAAAGAAAAATAACAACAAATAGTTTATAACTGAGTATTTTAGTGAAAATTATGTTTTTTTATATGATTTGAATATATTTTAATGCTTTTTTAGTAAAAAACATAAAAAAAACAAACATTCTCTTGACATACGCTGTGTTTTATATTAGAATGATAATGATTAAATGCCTATATGGTGTTTATATTTGCTTGAAAAGGAGGATAATATTATGAACAAGACAGAATTAGTTGCTGCAATTGCTGAAAAGGCTGAAATCACAAAGAAAGACGCTGAAAAGGCATTAGCTGCTGTTATTTCTAGCGTATCTGACGCTATGGCTGCCGGCGACAAGGTTCAGCTCGTTGGCTTTGGTACATTTGAAGTAAGAGCTAGAGATGCTAGAACAGGCAAGAACCCACGCACAGGCGAAGTTATTAAGATCGCTGCTTCTAAGGTTCCTGCATTCAAAGCCGGCAAGGCTCTTAAAGAAATCGTTAATAAATAAGATTTCATATTTTTCAAAGCAGACTGCCATAGGCAGTCTGCTTTGTTTTAAGGGGTAATCATTTATGAGAATAGATAAATTTTTGAAAGTATCACGACTTATAAAGCGCAGAAGCATTGCAAACGAGGCATGTGATACCGGAAGAATTGTTGTAAACAACAAAATCGTCAAAGCATCTTATGATGTAAAAGTCGGAGATATCATAGAAATTAAAATGGGCGAACGCATTATAAAAGTACAAGTAAAGGATATAGCAGAACATGTACTGAAAAATGATGCTACACAATTATATAATGTATTGTAATATTCGCCAAAGACACCTCATATTATGAATATGCGGAGGTGTTTACATGCAAGAAAATGCAAAGCAAATACTCAATCTTGAGGACAGAAAACTACTGAATATAACAGGAGTATGCGAAATAGAAAGCTCTGATGATTCTATAGTTAAATTAGACACAAATATGGGAAAGCTTATAATATGCGGCACTAATCTTACAATCGGCAAAATTAATACCGAAAGCGGCGAATTTTCACTTGGCGGATATGTCAAAAAAATAGAATTCAAAACATCTTCAAAAAACAATAAATTCTCTTCCCTCTTCAAATAAGTAAAGGAGAGATATTATGACGGTAGATATACATCATGAACTTATAGTATTTGTTTTTTGTTTTTTGTGCGGCGTACTATGTTCAAGCATTTTTGATATGATGCGCTCTTTTAGAAAAGTTTATAATCAAAGCACGATAATTGTTACCATAGCAGATTTATTGTTCTGGGCAATTTCGTGCTTTATTTGTTTTTTTACAATATTCAGAATCAACAGCGGGATATTAAGAATTTATGAATTTGTAGGATTGTTTTTTGGAAGTTTTTTATACTTTTTGACAATAAGTAAACCAATAAAGAATGTATTTGTATATTTTTTTAAATTTGTAGAATTTATTTTCAAAATACTCTTGACACCGACTTGTTTTTTGTATAAAATTTTAGTGTGTATATTTATAAAGATTAAAACCCGACTTACTCATATATTCGGAGGTAAGAATGAAACGAATAAGATTAGAAAAAAGAATAAAAAACTCAAAAATCATACAAAAATCGGTTTCATACGCAAAAAATAACAGCACAAAGCTTAAGATTATAATTTTGATAGTTATATGCGGTGCTATGATTATAAAAGGTATTATGCAACAACCTCAAATCTTGGAAAACAAAGCAGAAATCGCCAAGCTATCCGAAGAAATCGAATACGAAAAAGCTCGTCAAAAAGAAGTAGACAATGTTCGTGACAGCATGGACACAGAAGAATATATCGAAAGAATTGCCAGAGATAAGCTGGGCATGATTAAAGCAAACGAAAAAATATTTGTGGATGTCTCTACATCGGACAAAGAATAATACACTACCGGGAGGATAAAAAATAATATGACGACAGAAGTGGGCGCAATAGTATCAGGAAAAGTAACAAAGGTACTCCCTTTTGGAGCTTTTGTACAGTTTGGGGACGGTCAAACAGGACTGGTACATATATCTGAAGTGTCACGGAGCTACGTTGAAAGCATTTATGACCATATCAAAGTAGGCGAAACTGTAACAGCTGTGATAATAAAGATTGATCCTGACGGCAAAATAAACCTGTCTATAAAAAAAGCTTTAACACAAGACAAAACCAAGCCGGAAAAGAAAAAACAGCCAATCAGACCGGCAGATATCGATTGGAGCAAAAAACCGGACAGTGACATGTCTTTTGAGGACAGATTGTCAAAATTCAAGCAGGACAGTGACGAAAACATGGCTGCTCTCAAAAGAAGTGCAGATTCCAAACGGTCAGGCGGTTATAAACGCGGTAGATGATTTTTTGTGGACGACCAAATTCGGTCGTCCGTTTATATATATTACTTAAGGAGCTGAAAATTCAATGGACGAAAAAAATTTGACAATGCTTACAGACTTTTATGAATTTACTATGGCAAATGGCTTTTTCACAGAAGGTATGGGAAACAAAATTGCATATTTTGACATGTTTTTCAGAAATAATCCCGACGGTGCTGGTTTTGCTATAACAGCCGGGCTTGAGCAAGTTATTGACTATTTGAAAAATCTTTCCTTTACAGAAAAAGACATTGAATATCTGCGTTCTAAAAAAATATTTGATGAAAAATTTCTAGAATATTTAGCTGATTTCAAATTTGAGTGCGACGTATATGCTATCCCCGAGGGCACACCTGTCTTCCCCGGCGAACCTATCCTAACAGTTAGAGGTCCTGTTGTACAAGCTCAATTTGTAGAAACAATGATATTACTCACAATCAATCATCAAAGCTTAATCGCCACAAAAACCAACCGAATAGTAAGAGCATCAAACGGCCGGGCGATCATGGAATTCGGCTCAAGAAGAGCACAAGGCCCGTCGGCTGCTGTTCTGGGTGCAAGAGCTGCTTATATCGGAGGTTGCTTTGGAACTGCATGCACTATGACCGACAGAGATTATAAAGTTCCTGCTCTTGGCACTATGGCTCACAGCTGGGTACAGATGTTTGATACAGAATACGAAGCATTTGAAGCATATGCAAGAACATATCCGGATACATGTACACTGCTTATCGACACATACAACGTATTAAAATCCGGACTCCCTAATGCTATTAAGGTTTTTGATAATGTTTTAAAGCCACTCGGAAAACGCCCTAAAGGTGTGAGAATAGATAGTGGTGACATCACTTATTTGTCAAAAAAGTGTAGAGAAGTTTTAGACAAGGCGGGTTATACTGATTGTGCAATTGTAGCATCAAACTCTTTGGATGAATGGATTATCAGAGATACTCTTATTCAGGGTGCTAAAATTGATAGTTTCGGTGTTGGAGAAAGATTGATTACATCTAAGTCATCTCCTGTTTTTGGTGGAGTATACAAGCTTGTTGCTGTAGAAAACGAAAACAACGAGATTATCCCAAAAATAAAAATAAGTGAAAACGTGGCAAAGATTACAACTCCCGGATTCAAACAAGTGTATAGATTGTATTCAAGAGAAAACTCACAAGCAATAGCTGATGTAATTACTCTTCACGAAGAAACAATCGACGATACAAAACCATTAGATATTTTTGACCCTGAACACACATGGAAGAGAAAAACTTTAAAGGATTTCTATGCAAGACCTCTCCTAAAAGAAATTTTCAGAAAAGGACAATTAGTATATGAATGTCCTTCCCTACCTGTTCTTAGAGAATATTGTCAAATGGAAATCGATGGACTCTGGGAAGAAGTGAAACGATTTGAAAACCCACACGCATATTATGTTGATATGTCAAAGAAACTTTGGGAAATGAAGTATAAACTTCTTGACCAATATCAGAATTAAGGTGATTTGAATAAAAACTCAATTTCTAAATAACGACGAAAATTCAATAATGACAGCTGCAAAAATCATAACAAGTGGCGGTCTTGTAGCATTCCCCACTGAAACTGTCTATGGTATAGGCGCTGATGTATACAACGAGGAATCAGTAAAAAATATTTTCAAGGCCAAAGGCCGTCCTGCAGACAATCCTCTGATTGTACACGTTTGTAGTATGGATATGATACCGCCTCTGGTAAAGTATATTCCTGACCATGCAAAAATCCTTGCAGATGCATTTATGCCTGGGCCTATTACCCTGATTATGAAAAAATCAGACAGTGTGCCGTCTGTAGTTTCAGCAGGTTTGGATACAATAGCTATCAGATTTCCGTCACACCCAGTAGCACAAAAGCTTATCAAATATTCAAACACCCCCATTCCTGCTCCAAGTGCAAACTTATCAGGAAAGCCAAGCCCGACAATATTCAGGCACGTAGCTGATGATATGGACGGTATTATTGATGCTATTATTGACGGCGGAGAATGCGAAGCTGGCCTTGAGTCAACTGTTGTTGATTGCACTGGCAAAAAACCTATAATTCTCAGACCGGGTATTATCACACTTGAGGATATAAGAGAATATATTTCAGATTGTGATATTGATGAAAATATCCTACATTCAATCACTGCTGATACAAAGCCTAAATGCCCGGGGATGAAATATAAGCATTACGCACCAAACGCTCAAGTTATAGTTATTGAAGGTAAAGAATTATCTGTAATAAATAAAATTCAGGAGCTTATCAACAAGTATACCCCTGAAAAATCAGTTGGTGTTCTTTCCTGCTCCGGTCATGAATATCAAAATGCACACATAATAAACTGCGAAAACGGTAATCTGGGATATGCACATAGCTTGTTCACGAATTTGCGTATATTTGATGAACACAACATTGATATCATTCTGGCAGAATTCACTATTGAAGATAAATATTCTGTCACTGTCAAAAACCGGCTCTACAAATCAGCCGGAAATAATATAATTTATGTATAAGGAAATGATATAATTGAAACTTCTGTTTGTATGCACCGGCAACACCTGCCGAAGCCCTATGGCAGCAGCCTTAATGAATAAAATTGCCACTGAAAATGACCTTGATATCACCTCAACGTCAGCAGGGATATTTGCCACCATCGGTAACAAATCCTCAAAAAACGCTGTAAAGGCAATGATTGATTATGACATCAACATACAAGACCATACTTCAAATCAGCTCACTGAAGAGCTGATTTCTCAGAATGATTTGATTTTAACAATGACAGAGGGTCATAAAACAATGATATCCACACTGGCACCCGAAAAGATTTTTACGATAACTGAATACGCAGGCTACACAGGAGATATTATGGACCCCTATGGTGGTAATATAAACGAATACAAGCAGTGTGCTGAAGATATATATGACTGCCTTACAGAAATTGCTGAAAAAATCTATGATATGCAAAACGGTAATACCAATGAAGATTGAAATAGTTGATTTAGATACAAAGCTTATTGACGGAGTATGGGAAGTAGAAAAAAACTCTTTTGCTATCCCCTGGAGCAAAGATTCGTTCCAAAACGAATTAAATAACAATGTTGCCAAATACTTTGTTGCAACAGCTGACGGAAAAGTTATTGGTTATATCGGAATGTGGGAGATAAGCGGACAATGCGATATCACAAACATAGCCGTATCGCCGCAGTATAGACACAACGGCATA
>JAZUOB010000094.1:0-1856 GCA_045604425.1 Clostridia bacterium | reverse complement strand
TAATATGTATTTATTGTCAACATACAAAAGGAGGGTATAGTTATGGCTAATAAAGTGATGATTGTAGATGATGACAGTCATATAGCAGAGCTGATAAAATTATATCTGGAAAAAGAAGGTTTTGACACTGCCGTTGCCAACAACGGTGCGGTGGCACTTAAGCTGTTTAAAGAGGAAGCTCCATCTATAGTGCTTCTGGATATCATGATGCCGGAAATGGACGGCTGGCAGGTACTTAGAGAAATCAGAAGAATAAGCAATATTCCCATAATCATGCTTAGTGCAAAGGGCGAGACTTTTGATAAAGTGCTGGGTCTTGAGCTTGGTGCTGATGATTATGTAGTAAAGCCCTTTGAACCAAAAGAGCTTATTGCCAGAGTTAAAGCAGTTCTCAGAAGATTTGAGTCAAAGGACACAAAAGCAGTTAAAGAGATAGTATTTCCAAATCTTTCTATAAATCTTTCAAACTATGAGCTTAAAATATCCGGAAATATTATAGAAATTCCGCCAAAAGAACTGGAGCTTTTGTTCTTCCTGGCATCAAACCCTAATCGAGTGTTTACAAGAGAACAGCTTTTGGAGGAAGTATGGGGATTTGATTATTTTGGAGACTCCAGAACAGTGGATGTGCATGTCAAACGTCTTCGTGAAAAGCTTGAGGGTGTAGAGAGTAATTGGCAGCTTAAAACTGTATGGGGAGTAGGATATAAATTCGAGGTAAGATAAATGTTCAAGAGCATATTTGAAAGACTGTTCTGGACCGGATGCGGTATACTTTTGATGGTATTTATATCGGTATCAGCCGCATTTGCTGTACTTATGAACGATGTAGTTGCGGACAGGCAGTATGATATGGCTATAAAAGTATCAGACACAATCAATTATCTCACAGGTTATCTTCAGGTGGAAAACAACAATATCAGGGCAAGAAACTATTACAGTGAATCCCTTGATAATTGGTCTGATTTTATGGATGCTGATATAATAGTAGCGGACATGGACGGAAATGTAATAGAGTCCACAAACCAAGATGTACTTAAAGTGCCTCTGGAATATACAAAACAAATAGCTTTGGGCAAAACAATCAAGAAGAAAGCAAGCTTCGGCTCGGACTATGAGGGGAAAAAGGTATTTACCGTGGCGCTGCCAATCAGCTACTACGGCACGCAAATCGGGGGAGTGTATTTTAATACCAGGATGCCTGCTATGTCAAAAACAGTGGGAATAATATTGTTTTGGTTTTTGCTTGCTGCATCCATATCCATTCTTTTGTCCTTTGCACTTATTTACAGGCAGTCTGCAAAAATCTCGGAGTCAGTCAAAGAAATCAATGATGCGGCGCTGGATATTGCCGCAGGAAATTTTGATGAGAGAATAGCAGTAAAGACCAAGGACGAAATAGGTCAGCTTGCTTCATCATTTAATTTTATGGCAGACTCCCTTGAAAAGCTGGATGATATGAGAAATAGGTTTATAAGCGACATTTCTCATGAGCTTCGCACTCCCATGACCAGTATTTCCGGGTTTGTTGGAGGAATACTGGACGGTACAATAGAGCCGTCTAAACAGGAGTATTACCTGAAAATCGTACTTGATGAGTCCAATCGTCTTAAAAAGCTTGTGACAGACATGCTGGAAATGAGCAAAATGTCCAGCAAGGAATACAAGATAAACGTGACAAAGTTCGACCTTTGTGAGCTTGTGCGCATATGTATTATTGAGCTTGAGCAGAAGATAGAAGAAAAAGAGCTTATGATAGATGTGGATTTCCAAAAGGAGTCAGTAAAAGTATTTGCTGACAGGGATGCAATTCAAAGGGTGCTTATAAATCTTCTGGATAATGCAGTGAAGTTCAG
>JAZUOB010000093.1:0-1831 GCA_045604425.1 Clostridia bacterium | reverse complement strand
GATGACCTGAAAAATATATACCTGTCATTTCTTTTTCCATGGCAAGTATTCTGTTTTTGTCAAACTCTTTTACATCGGGATACTCAATATCAAAAGTATCAGAAACCTCACTGTCTATATCGAATAAATTAAGCTGACCTTGTATGTTGTTTTTTTTGATCTGGCTGATTCCGTCAAGTGCTAATTCATATACCTGAAGAAGCTGTGACCTTTTTATTCCCATAGAATCAAACACACCGCACATAATCAATGCTTCCAACGCTCTTTTATTAAGATACTCTCCTGCCATACGCTCAAGAAAATCGGCAAAGTTGTTAAAATCGCCGTTTTGTGTACGCTCCTCTACTATTTTTCGAATAGCAGCCTTGCCTACATTCTTTATGGCAGAAAGCCCAAACCTTATAGCTCCGTCTGAAACAGAGAAGCTATCAATGCTTTTGTTTATATCCGGCGGGAGTCTGTCTATACCCATTTCTTTGCAGTTTTTGATATAAACATTTATTTTACCCTGGTCCTCTATTGTGGATATCAAAGCTGCCATAAACTCTTCGGGATAATATGTCTTGAGATACGCCGTTCTGTATGCAATCACAGCATATGCAGCAGCATGTGACTTATTGAATGCATAATTTGCAAAATCACTCATTTCATCAAAGATAGCTGATGCTGTAGCTTCGTCAATACCACGTCTTATACAGCCGTCAATAATCACATTTCCCTCTTCATCATCAAGACCGAATATAAAATTCTGCCTTTGAATCTGCATATGGTCAAGCTTCTTTTTGCTTATTACACGGCGCATTGAGTCGGCTTTGCCAAGAGAATATCCCGCCAAAGTCTGCACAATCTGCAACACCTGCTCCTGATACACCATAAAACCATAAGTCACATTCAGAATATCTTCAAGCAAAGGATGCTTATAGCTTATACTCTCCGGATGCTTTTTGTTGCGTATATAACTATGGCGCTGGTTCATAGGTCCGGGTCTGTAAATTGATATTCCAGCTATTATATCTTCAAAGCAATCAGGCTTCATTTCCTGCATAAATGCTTTCATTCCGTCACTTTCAAGCTGAAAAACACCGTCAGTATTGCCGGATGCAATAAGCTCGTATACCTCTTTACAGTCAAAGCTTATCTTGTCCATATCAAGCCTGATACCACGGGTTTTCTCTACAAGCTTCACTGCATTTTCTATGACAGTGAGATTTCTAAGACCTAAAAAGTCCATTTTGAGAAGCCCCAACTCTTCTACCGTATCTTTTGGAAACTGTGTAGTAATTGCGTCTTTTCCCACATACACAGGCAGGAAATTAACTATTGGCTCACCGGTTATTACAACACCTGCCGCATGTGTAGATGCGTGTCGGGGTAGCCCCTCAAGTGCTCTTGATACAGTTATAAGCTCATGAACATCTTTTTCATTGTCATACAATGTTTTAAGTTCAGGTGTTGTATTAAGTGCTTCATCAAGAGTGATTTTGAAGTCATTTGGAATAAGCTTTGCTACCATATCCACTCTTGCGTATGGCATAGCAAGTGCTCTGCCTACATCTCGGACTGCCAACTTTGCTTTCATTGTACCAAAGGTAATAATCTGGCACACCTGATCAGCACCGTATTTTTCCTGTACATAATCAATTACCTTTTGTCTTCCCTCCGGTGCAAAATCTATATCTATATCCGGCATGCTGATACGCTCGGGATTTAGAAATCTCTCAAAAATAAGACCGTACTTTATAGGGTCTACATCTGTTATGTGCAGACAATATGACACAAGTGAGCCGGCAGCACTTCCTCTTCCGGGGCCTACAGCCACATTTTCTGACCT
>JAZUOB010000092.1:0-8301 GCA_045604425.1 Clostridia bacterium | reverse complement strand
GGTTTTATCGGCGAAGACAAGGCAAAAGAAATTGCCCTTCAAAAAGCCGGACTTACCAATGAGGGCGTAATTTTTGATAGAGTTGAGCTTGACAGGGAAAACACATCACTTGTATATGAAGTAGAATTCAGAAAAGGCAATATGGAATACGATGCGGATATAAATGCAACTACCGGTGAAATAGTTAAGTGGCAAACTGATATAGATGACTAAAGGACTGCAAATTTTTTGCAGTCTTTTTTTTGAGAAGTATTGCCTTTTTCAAGAGCTCTATGCTATAATGTATATTGGATATTTATAAACTCGGAAGGAAAAATGTATATGTCAGATATTGCAGTAATCGGCGGCGGCGCATCAGGAATTACAGCTTCTATATTTGCATCAAGAATGGGTGCTTCTGTGACTATTTTTGAAAAAAACTCACGGATAGGCAAAAAGCTCCTTTTAACCGGCAACTCCAGATGTAATCTTACAAATATAAACACATGTTTTGAGCGTTATCACGGAGATGACCCTGATTTTTGCAAGCCGGCACTTGAAAGCTTTGACCATAATGCTGCCATTGACTTTTTTGAGGATATAGGACTTCTGACTAAAGTAGAAGAGGGCGGCAAGGTTTTTCCTTATTGCGACAGAGCATCTGCGGTTTTAGACATCCTTAGAATTGAATGTGAAAAGCTTGGCGTAGATATAAAATGCGACTTTGATGTAAAAGAAATCATAAAGCGAAAAAACTGCTTTGAGATAATCAGCTGGGGGGGACAACATGAGTTTGCACAAAAAGTAATTTTTTCAGTTGGAGGCATGGCTTCTCCTGACCTTGGTGGCGGCAGTGCAGGATATGATATTCTGAAAAAGCTTGGTCACAAATCCACTCCCCTTCGCCCGTCTATAGTTCAGCTTAAAACCGATACTGACGCCATAAAGGGTCTTAAGGGCATTAAATGTCAGGCAAAAGCAACTCTTGGGGATATAAGTTATACAGGTGAGCTTTTGTTTTGCGACTATGGGGTAAGCGGACCGCCAATATTCTCCTTGTCCTCATACTACTCAGGAGGCGAGAGCACCCTTTATCTTGACTTATTCCCCGACATAGACGAGAAAAAACTTTTTATGCTTCTTAAAAACAAAGTTGACAATAATTTTGAAGTGGATAATCTATTTATTGGTCTTGCTCATAAAAACCTTGGAAGTGCAATTTTAAAGCAGGCAGGCATTTTTACCGGCGAGTCCTTAACCTCTGAAAAACTAAGCAAAATCGCAAAAACATCAAAGAAATTCCGCCTTTTAGTTTATTCTACACAGTCATGGAATAATGCCCAGGTGACAAAAGGCGGCATTGTCACAAAAGAAATTGACAAATACACCATGGAATCTTTAAAGTGCCCGGGGCTATATATCACAGGCGAAATACTTGATATAGACGGAGACTGCGGAGGCTATAATCTCCAATGGGCATGGTCCTCTGGATATCTGGCAGGCACAAACGCCGCAGCCAAACTTTTTGAATAAAGGAGAAATTACTATGAAAAAACAATCTGTAATAAAACAAATACTGGGTGTGTTTTTTAACCACCTTATAATAAGTATATTTATGCTGATTGTCCTTATGGGTCTTATTTCTTTCAGTGAAAAGTACTTTGCTCTGAAAATTGCAATAAGTATTATAAGCATTCTTATATATTTCTTCTTTTCCTTTACAAAAGCATACGAATATGCAACTGACGATTTGAAATCCTACTCCACATTAAAACCCTATGCCCTGAAAGGACTTGTTCTTTCATCATGGGTGGCTATTGTATGCTTCATTCTCTGGATTTTGCATTTTATGGCTTGGAAATTTATACCCATAACAGACCAAAGCATTTCTTATGTGACTTTATTTATAAATGCAGGCTGTCTGGTAATGACAGCACCGTTTTTGGATATAGTAAACATGAAAGGCCCTGACGCCGATCTTTTCGGCAAGATTATAAGCATCACAATTCCCATGATTTCATCATTTATCGGATATTACTCAGGCTATATAAAATGGGACTACATAAAATATTTCAATAAATTTGTATACGAAAAAAAGAGTAAAAGGAAGTGACAGCCTTGAGCGAGGAAATCTTATCTTTACAGGGAATAACAAAAAAATACGGTAGCTTGGTTGCTCTCGACAATGTTTCCCTAAGTGTCAAAGAGGGCGAGTTTGTAAGCCTTCTTGGCCCCTCCGGCTGCGGCAAGACCACAATGCTTCGGATAATCGCAGGATTATGCCGGCAAGACTCAGGTCAGGTGTTTTTAGAGGGTAAAGAAATATCAAATCTTCCACCCGAAAAAAGAGAAGTAAACACCATATTCCAAAGCTATGCTCTTTTTCCCCACATGACAGTTTCAAAAAATATCGGCTACGGCCTTAAAATAAAAGGCGAAGACAAGAAAACAATCAGGCAAAAAACTCTTGAAATGCTGGAGCTTGTAAAGCTTCAAGGTGCCCAAAACAAATATCCCCATGAGCTTTCAGGCGGCCAGAAGCAAAGAGTGGCACTTGCAAGAGGTCTTATAAACAAACCAAAGGTTTTGCTGCTTGACGAGCCTTTGGGCGCTCTTGTCCTTGAGCTTAGAAGATATTTGTCAAGGGAAATCAGAGCAATCCAGCAAAAAACAGGTGTGGCATTTGTGTACATTACCCATGACAGAGACGAAGCTATGAATATGTCGGATACCATGGTGGTAATGAAAAACGGAGCCTTTATTCAAAAAGGTACTCCCCATGAGATTTATGACAGGCCGTCAAACAAGTTTGTTGCAAACTTTATAGGTCTTAGCAACATTTTGAAAGTCACAAGCAATCAGAAAAACTGTATTACTCTGGGCGGAGCCGAATTTGAAACAAGCTTTGATGCTCAAAAAAACACTGAATTTTCTGTATGTATAAGAAGCGAGAATGTAGAAATTCACAAATCACCAACTGATAATTGCTGCATAGGCACTCTTGTGAAAAAGACGTTTTCAGGCGGGTTTGTTCATTTGGAATGTAAGCTTACTGACGAAAATTTAATAGCCGGCATCAGTGCATCTAAAACAGAGGATATGAATGTGGGAGATACAGTTTATATAAAACCACTGGGAGAGAGCTTTTGTCTTTTGGAGGAGGATTATGAATAAAAAATTCTCTAAAGGCAGTGTGCCTATGTACCTTTTTACACTTTTGTTTGTGATTTTGCCACTTGGCTTTCTTTTGCTTCTCAGCTTTATGCAAAAAGATGGTGCTCTCAGCTACAAGGCAAACTTCTCTTTTAAAAATTATCAACTGCTTATGGATGGGGCATATCTTCACACCTTTTTGAAGTCACTCAGGCTATCCTTTATTACTACAATCATCACTGTTTTGATAGGCTATCCTTTTGCATACTTTATGTCAAGATGTGAAAGCGAAAAGATCAAAACTGTGCTTCTTATACTGGTCATTCTTCCTTTTTGGACAAATGCACTGGTGAGAATTTATGGGTTTGTCATACTTTTTCGTGGAAACGGTATTATTCATCAAATGCTGAATTTTTTAGGCATGGGCGAAAACTTTGGCGTGCTGTATACACCAAAAGCAGTAGTAATGGGCATGGTATATGCACTTTTGCCTTTTATGATTATGACAGCTTACTCCGCCTGCTCAAAACTGGACACTTCCATTTTAGAAGCAGCAAGGGACCTTGGAGCGACGCCAAGAAAAGCTTTTTTTGATGTGGCACTTCCTATTACACATCAGGGACTTATATCAGGAATAAGCCTTGTTTTTATTCCGTCACTTGGTCTTTTCTTTATCTCGGATATACTTGGCGGCGGCAAAGTGATGATAGCCGGAAATCTTATAAAAGACCAGATTATGATTTCTCACAACTATCCCTTTGCGGCGGCAATTTCTGTTGTGATGCTGCTTTTGATGCTCATTGCTACAGAAATCACAAAAATATTGATTAGAACTATCATAAAAAAGGATTTTGGGAAATGAAACAATCTTTATTTGAAAAGTTTTATCTTGTATTTGTCCTTATACTCATGTATGTTCCTATGCTGCTTGTTGTGATTTATTCTTTCAACGGGTCAAACATCTCTACTGTATGGGACAGCTTTTCTCTTAAATGGTATGCAAAGCTTTTTCTGAACAGAGAAATGGGTGAGGCTTTAAAAAACAGCCTTATTATCGCAGGGTCTGTTTCACTTTTGAGTGCATTTTTCGGAACTGTGGCGGCTGTTGGCATACACAGAAGTCGAAATCTTATAGACCGGGGCATAAAAAAACTGGCTTTAGTGCCACTGATGATGCCAGAGATTATAAGCGGAATTCTATTTCTTTTGATTTTTACTGCACTTGGAATAAAGCTGGGCGCCGGTGCTATAATAATCGCTCATTCGTCTTTTTGTATACCTTATGTATTTATGACAGTGAATACAAGCTTATCAGGGCTTGATATAAGCACAGAAGAAGCAGCTCGGGACCTTGGGGCTTCACCTGTCAGAACATTTTTTACTGTGACTGTGCCCCAGATTATGCCGGGGATTATAAGCGGTACACTTTTGTCCTTTGCAATGAGTATGGACGATGTGGTGATAAGCTTTTTTGTGACCGGTCCAAAGACAAACACTTTGCCGGTGAAAATATATTCACAGCTAAAAAAAGGCGTGACTCCCGAAGTCAACGCCCTATGCAGTATTATGATTTTGGTAAGCCTTGTTATAGTTAGTCTTGCATTTTTGGCAAAAAAAAGAAATCCGCAAAAAAGCGGACTTCCGGATTTTTAAAAATTATTCTGTGATAAACTTCTGCATAGCATCTATAAATTCATCACAATCGTCTGAATGTACATCAACCTTGATAGGCTTTGAAAGGTCAAGACTGAAGATACCCATGATAGATTTTGCATCTACAACATATCTTCCTGATGTAAGGTCTACATCAAAATCATATCTGCTGACAACGTTTACAAAATCCTTGACATCGTTGATTGAGCTAAGTAACATGTTAAAAGTTTTCATATTGGATTCCTCCCAACAGCATTTCTATTTCAGGCTTTTGCCTGTACATATATAATATCCTTTTGAAGCTCTAAAGTCAAGGCAAATAAAAAATTTAGGTATTATGACCACATAAACACAAAAAAAGGACTGATAAACCATGAAAACCGTTGCCTTTTATACTCTGGGCTGTAAGGTTAATCAATATGAAACACAAGCTATCTCGGAGATTTTTGAAAAAAACGGGTACAAAACCAAACATTTTACTGATTTTGCAGATGTTTACGTTATAAACACCTGCTCCGTCACTGCAATGAGCGACCGGAAATCCAGACAGATAATCCGACGTGCAAAAAAGCAAAAC
Organism: Clostridia bacterium; assembly: GCA_045604425.1. GTDB lineage: Bacteria > Bacillota > Clostridia > UBA1381 > UBA1381 > RGIG9115. Next base: position 2,939 of record JAZUOB010000092.1, on the reverse strand, counting down.
CCGGACAGTATAGTTGTAGTCACAGGCTGTTATGCGCAGGTTTCTCCTGAAAATGTACTGGATATTGAGGGAGTCAGTCTTGTAATCGGAACAAACCAAAAAAACAGTATTGTACAAGCTGTAGAAAATCTGGAACACGAAAAAAAATCATATGTGAAAGATATATCTCATGACCACAGCTTTGAGGATATGCAGGTGACGGGATACAGCACCATGACGCGTGCTTATATCAAAATTCAGGAGGGCTGCAATCAGTTTTGCAGTTATTGTATTATTCCCTATGCACGAGGACCAGTCAGGAGCCGAAGCAAAGAAAGTATCATAGAAGAAGCCAAAGCTCTTTCAAAAAACGGATTTTCGGAGATAATCCTTGTAGGTATTCATATTGCTTCATACGGACTGGATACAAAAGATGCCACATTTAGTGATATTATCAACAGCACCAATGAAATTGAGGGTATAAAACGCATACGTCTAAGCTCCATTGAGCCTATGACTCTAAACGAAGAATTTATAGCATCAATCAGCACAGCAAACAAACTTTGTCCTCATTTTCACTTGTCTTTGCAATCAGGCTGTGATGAAACACTGAAGCGAATGAACAGAAAATACACAACAGAAAAATACAAAGAGATTGTATGCTCTATACGAAAGCATTTTCCTGACGCTTGCATAACCACCGATATAATGGTTGGCTTCCCCGGTGAAACAGACGAGGAGTTTTCAAATAGTCTTGAGTTTGCAAAAAGTATGGAGTTTTCGGATATTCATATTTTCAAGTACTCACAAAGACCGGGAACACCTGCGGCTACTTATCCAAATCAGGTGCCGCCTTCTGTAAAAGAAAAAAGAAGCAAGGAAATGGAAAAAGTAAGAAATGCTTCTTTTTCAAAGTATTTAGACGGATTTTTGAATAAAGAAATGGAAGTGCTTTTTGAACAGCCTTGGGAAAACCACGAAGGCTGGTATGAGGGCAAAACTACAAACTATATAACTGTATATGTAAAGTCTGATGAGGACCTTGCTTTTAAGTACAAAACTGTGCGTCTTGAAAAAAGCACAAGCACCGGAATAATTGGGACAATATTAGATTGACAAAAAACGTACGTCCCAATTGTCCCACGGCCCCATAGTAAATTAACAAGAAAAAAATAAGCATACCATATTCGTATTGGTATGCTTATTTTCGTAATTTAATTTTTAACATTCCGCCTGTTCGCTGCTTCATACATCAAAAGTGACGCCGCAACTGCCGCATTCAATGATTCGGCTCTGCCGTAGATCGGAATTATCACAGGCTGAAGAATATTTTTTATTTCTTCACTAATCCCGTTTGCCTCATTTCCTACGGCTATAATTATACCGCCTTTTGCATCCATTTGTCGATAATCCACAGCATCAGGTGACAAAACTCCGCCGTATACCCTGCCTCCGTCTTTTATGAAAGAGGAAAGAGTATCAGCGCCTATATTTTCTTCTACTTTTACATGGAAAAATGAGCCCATGCAAGCGCGAATTGTCTTTGGGTTATATACTTCCACGCACCCCGCTGACAAGAGAACTCCGTCAAATCCTGCACTGTCGCAGGTTCTGATAATTGTTCCGAGGTTTCCCGGATCGGATATTCTGTCGCAATATACATACGCACCTCTGCTTGAAAGAGTCAGGCAGGTCTTCGGCTTATTTAATACTGCATATACTCCCTGGGGAGTCTTTGTGTCCGAAAGCTTGTGGGCCAAAATCTTTGGCATACGATATACCAAAAAATCTCCGGCAGCGTGAAAATCCACATCTTCTGACAATATCAAAGCATCAATATCCGCACCTGCGTCTATAGCATCTCTTACGGATTTTATGCCCTCAACCATATATTTTGAGCTTTCATCTCTGCCTTTTTTTGTAAGAAGTGTTTTGAAAAATTTAAATTTTTCGTTGGATGCTGACGTAATCTCTATCATTACAATCCCCTTATCAATATTTTGACATCTCAGCTACAAGCTCTACCAATGCCTTGCCGTATTCCACATCAGGACACCATTTGCCGCCAAGCTCTTCTACATACTTCACAGTGCCTGCCCAGGAAAGAGAAGCTACAGACTTGTATCTTCCGTGAGGCTCACCGATTGGAGTTTTGCCTACATAAGCACACATATGATTGAAATGGCCTCTTACTCCGTCTTCTGCTGTGGGAAATGTCTCATGGTCCTCTGTGGCATCACCGGTAGCTCCATATTTTTTTATTCCTGCCCAGTTGTTCATTTCAGGCAGCACTCTTCCCCCGTATTTGCCATAGCCTGTCTCTTTGCCTGCCTGAGCATATAATACTTCAGGGCGAATTCCTGTAAGCTTGCCGTAGTACCAGTAAAAAGGTGCTATATCAATATAACGCTGATGTGCATTTTTTGATTTTGCCCAGTTTATCGCACTTTCAACTGTCACCTTTGCATCACCAAGAAGGTCTGTCTTTGTCTCTGTCACTTCTATACTGTCCGATGTCTTGGCTCTGTATATCAAAGTAACAGCCTCTGCTCTTGTAAGGTAATCTTTGGGGAAAATTTTGTTTTCACTTCCTTGTGCCAGCTTATAATTAAAAGCTGTAGCAAGGTATGGCAGATACTCAGGATATATATATGTATAGTCCTTGAAATTATCCTTCATAACAGACACATTCTCATCTGCTCCAAGGCCAAGGCTTCTCACAAGTGTGGAAATAAACATTTCTCTTGTAGCCTTTGAGTCTGCTTCAAAATCCTTTGGTCTTAAAAGATATCCGGACACGCGCTCTATCTCGTTTTTTGCCCAGTGGTCTTTGGGAAATTCAATCTGGCGAAGATTTGAATAGTTTACATCAAAGGTACGCACCAAAAGTGCTGCACACTGTGCCTGAGTAAGATGCTCTGACAGCATCAAATCACCGTTTTCATCACCTTTTAAAATAT
>JAZUOB010000091.1:0-1512 GCA_045604425.1 Clostridia bacterium | reverse complement strand
TGGTCGAACATGTCCACAAGGCGGGTGAGGCCGGGAATGTAATGGTCGTTGTCCAAAGCCACCTGTCTGGGCTCATCCTGAAATTTCTCTATGTCCACGGTGCAGTTGCCAAGGGTGATAATGCCTGCGCCTCCCTTTGGGATGGGGCGGAAGTATTCTATATGCTCCGTGGTCATAAATCCCTTATAGTCGGTGAATTTCGGGGACGTGGGGGCCATATGTATACGGTTTTTGTACTCAAGACCTCTGATCTCTATGGGGGAAAAAACGTGGATGAAGTCGCTTCCCATACTGTGCCTCCTAATATAGCTTTTATTGTATCTAAAATATCAATTTTCTCAGTATGCGTCAAGTTGTGATTGCAGAGTATTGAATAATGGCAGGCAGAATATTTCACATTGGCAATAGACGGAAAAGCTTCCCTGAGTATTTTTAACAAAAATTCAGAGAGTGAAAGGGGATTTGCGGCTTTTGCCCTCTGCAATCAAGCAGCAAATCAAAGAATGTTTTCAGAAAGTGACATATAGAAAAATAAAAATGCAGCATGGACTCGTGTCCGCGGTATAAGGACAGGCGAGATGAAGCTTTGTGCGGGGAATTATTCAAATCCAAGGGTTGAGAGACTATTGCGCGGGTGGAAAATGAAACTTTTTCTGATAGTACTTTCATTTGGCCTTTTTGCAGGAAGATACTGTGAAAGTTACGAATGAAAAATTGCAAAAACTTTATTTGGTTAAAAATTTTGTTTAAAACCACCAAAGATAATGTTTTCGGCTTGATAAAAATGCTTGATTTCCTGCAGGAATAGAATATACTGTAGTCAAAGGGGCATGAAGCCCAATCTTGATGCTGATGTATTTATTTGAAAGGAGAGTTCGTGATGCTTGTTGCTTTCGGCACCTTCGGCGCTCTGTATCTTGCCGGTATGATCGCAATGACTGTCCACGGCATGAAAAACTGATCCTTCTTGAGTCATAAGGTAATAGCACCATGTCCATGTGACATGGTGCTTTTTTATTACCGGGCACTGTAGTTTGCAAACAAGATGCAAGTATGGTATATATTAAAACAAAAGAACAAAGGTGTGGGATGATGAGGAATAAAAAGATTATTGCTGCAGTTCTGATTTTAATATTGCTTTTTAGCCTCGCCGCTTGCTCAAAAAAGACCACCGATCCTTATGAGGGCATGGTTCAGGTGGAGACGGGCTTTGGTGGACTCATGTGGATTACTCCTTATGAGGGTGTGCCCGTCAATGACCTGAGTGCGGAGGACTTCTCCGGTGGAAAGTACATAGGCAGTGACTATGAAGTCCGTTCGGGCATCGATGTCAGCGAACATCAGGGTGGAATCGACTGGGAGGCCGTGGCCCGGGACGGTGTGGATTTTGCGATTATCCGCGCAGGCTACCGTGGCTACAGCGCCGGAGGTCTTTTCACTGACGGATATTTTCAGGAGAACATGAAGGGCGCCGCCAAAAACGGCATAGACATCGGAATATATTTCTTCTCT
>JAZUOB010000090.1:0-4552 GCA_045604425.1 Clostridia bacterium | reverse complement strand
TGTGACAGGACCCATAAGGTCTATACATTCTTCTACAGCCGAAAACGGAAGTTCAATATAAAAGTTGATAGGTATTCCTGTCATACGTGTGACTGCTTCTACAGTACCTTGTGCTCCGAGAATCCCTCCGTTTGATGAACGCAGAGCATGTGCCGCATTAACTTTCTGGTATCTGGAGCCTACATATATACGTGTATCTCTTGGAATTGAAAGAAGATTTGCTTCTTTGTTCTCTATGTCATACGATGCTACCATAATACAGTCTGTACGAAGTCCACCTTCGTCCACACCCATAAGCAACACATTGATTTTGCCGTCTTGTATCTCTACTGTGGCGATTTCTTCGTCTGTAAGTCCGTCAGAGTCGGTATCCCAGAAACCAAATCCCAACGCCGCCAACATTCCTATAACTAAAACTGCCAGACAAATACCCAAAGTCTGAAAATATTTCTTTATGTTTATCTTACCTCTCACAGCACTTCCTCCATAATCAGTATGTATAATGAGGATAATAATTATCCTGAAAATTCAATTTTACACCTAATAATTATACCATTTCTATTTTAAAGAGTCAAGTATTCATACACTAATTTAATATTTTATACATAATTTTTAAAGCAGCCAAGCAATACTATAAAAAAGGAGTGTGGATTATGAATAATAAAATCGGCAAGCAGACAATTAAATTTCAAAACCCTCCATGCATCAAAGATTCAGCAGCAGTAGTCGGTGAAAAAGAAGGCAAAGGCCCTCTTGGCACATATTTTGACCAGATTCTGTCCGATGATAAATTCGGTGCTGACACATGGGAAATGGCAGAAAGCAAAATTCAGCATCAGGCACTTTCTTCCGCTTTGAAAAAGGCTAATCTGTCCACCTCGGATATAGATTTTATCATGGCCGGAGACCTTATGAACCAATGCGTCGCCACTCATTATGCGGTGCGTGATTTTAAAATTGCGTTTCTTGGAATGTACGGAGCCTGTTCAACTATGATTGAAAGCACTATTGTGGCAGCCATGGCAGTGTCAGGCGGATTTGGAGAAAACGCACTTGCCATGACATCCAGCCATTTTTGTTCTGCAGAAAAACAATTTCGTTATCCCTTAGAATACGGCGGTCAAAGACCCCCTGCTGCACAGTGGACCGTGACAGGAGCCGGATGCGCTGTTATATCCCAAGAGGGCACCGGACCCAAAATCACCTATGCCACTATAGGCAAGATTGTGGATATGGGCATCTCGGATATCGCAAATATGGGCAGCGCCATGGCACCCGCTGCAATAGACACTCTAACCTGCTTATTTGAAGACACAGGATTTGAGCCTTCGGATTTCGACGGCATTTTCACCGGTGACCTTGGCAAAATAGGCAGTGATATTTTGGTTGATCAAATGCAAAAAAGCGGGTATGATATATCAAAAAATCATAGAGATTGCGGTTTGATGATATATGATATTGACTCTCAGGACGTACACAGCGGCGGTAGCGGCTGCGGGTGCATGGGAAGTGTTTTTTGCGGATATATCCTGCCCAGGATGAAAAAAGGGCAGAGAATAATCGCTATGGCAACCGGAGCTTTGATGAATCCTACAGTTGTGCTTCAGGGCGAAAGCATACCGGGGATTGCACATGCTGTTATTATAGAAAACTAAGGAGTATATTATGGAATATATAAAAGCATTTTTAATCGGCGGTCTTATTTGCACCTTTGGTCAGATTCTGATTGACAAAACAAAGCTTACACCTGCAAGAATTTTAGTCAGCTTTGTGATATTGGGAGCATTTTTGGAGCTTATCGGTGTATACGAAAGTCTAGTAAAGTTTGCCGGCTGCGGTGCTACAGTGCCGCTTAGCGGTTTTGGATATACCCTTTGTAAAGGCGCAAAAGAAGCCGTCAGCCAATACGGTTTTTTTGGAATATTTACAGGCGGGCTTACCTCTACCGCAGGCGGAATATGCGCTGCATTATTATTCGGATTTCTAGCATCTGTCATTTTTAAACCTAAAACAAAAAGCTGAAAGATAAAATCTTTCAGCTTTTTGTTTTCAGAACCTTATTTTCTATTGGTGAATAAAGCTTATAGTACAAATATCCAAAACCTATGCTCACTATCATATTTACAGGCATAGTGATGATGATATTATCAACCCATGCATTAAAGTTATATCCAAACAGCCTGAAATACAGCATTTGTACCAGAAATATATGATATGTGGCATTTGAAAGCTCTATACTTATACGGCTGATTCTTGTGTGGTTATACGGGACTTTTTCCATGACACTGATAAACCATGACACCGGCAAGCACAAAAACAATGCAACAAACAAACTTGCAGACTGCCACTGATAAAACAGAGGCATTGGCAAAAGCTTATACACTGGAAACACAATAAGATACACAAGTCCTACTATAAACATTGTCAGGTATACCCACAGTTTTTTATTGTCTTTTGTTTCATGGGCATAAATCCCCACTGCAATAGATGTGAGAAGCCTTACGCCGCAGAATTTATATGCATCCCTTGACAGATGAAATACAAACGGCGAAAGTATATCCCAGGAAAGTGTAATTATGATAATCAGCAAAAGTCCCCATTCTCTGTATTTTTTAATAGGCAGATACAGAAAAGGAAATATCAGCACAAACTGTGCCATAACCACTACATAATAGCTTCCGGGAGTGAACCCTCCAAGAAGAAAAAGCTTCAAAATCTTTGACAAAGTATATTCATACCCCTGAAAAAGCATCTGCACTGCAACCCCGATTATCACAACAGGTACTAGTGTGAGATAAAATCTTGCAATCTTTCTAAACAGCTTTCCCGACTCGTACCAGCTTTTTATAACATTTTCCTGCTTTGACAAAGACTTGGAAAGCATATACCCTGACACTACGAAAAAGAAAGTGACGGCATATTTTCTCAGGCAACATATGCTGATAAATGCGATAATTGGAGATGCACAGGCTAAAAACAGTTTTTTTGTATCCCAATCTTTTTTTCTGAAAAACATAAAGATGCAAATAGATACAGCCAAAGCCAAAACAAACCAACCAAGCATCATTATCATATACTGGTGGCTAAAATAGGCTGTGTTTTTGACTCTGTGGTGAATGAATATAACAAACACTGTAGCCATGATTTTTATAATATCAGGACCTGTCATTCTTTTTGTCATAGTGCTCCCTCCGTGTTTATCTTTCTGTATTTTTGCGGCGAAAAGTCTGTAAAATTCAGCCAATAATAATTGAGAAAATCCTTATCTGTGACAAAATACATTTTGCATCAGGTGAAACAATTATAAAGCTGCCTTTTTTTCTTCAATGTACATATCTTCCCGACAGCAGTCCAATTCAATACACAAAGCTATAATCATAAGGTTTTTGTATAAAAATAAGCTTGTATAATTACTATGTGTAAATTTTAATTTATTTATATTATACTATGAAAAATCAAGGATTACAATAATTTTGTTTGAAATTACTGTTGATATATCCATATTTTGAGTTTGTCCTTTCTTTGCTATATAAAATATGGACCCCAAAAGTGTCTAACTTTTGGGGTGCATAACAAATTGTTTCTGCTTTTTAGTCTGTAAAGTATTCCAAATACTCAAGTGAATCTTCGTCCTGAGGAATCAAAATTGAATCTATCTTGATTTCTTCTTCTGTACGAACATCTGTAAACATTGCTATACCATATATTTCTCCCTTAAACCACTGGGGTCCTGAGGTTCTGTTGTCAGCACCGATTTTGAAATTATCTGTAGTATTTGCATATGGTACTGTAAAGGTGGCTGTTTCTTTCTTTTCACCATTTACATACAATGTAGCTGTTGTTCCGTCTATGGTTATAGCCATATGAGTAACAGAATCCGAACGAACATCTGTATTAAATGTATATGTTACGGAAGATTTATTTGTCTTATAGAACAGTCTTGGCTTACCATTGTTATATATTTCTATATTAACCTGGTCATTAGGCGCTACGATGTAGTTACCTACTATGACGCCAGCTCTGTCCTTATATGATTTTGGAAGTTTAAAGAGAGCCTCAAAGGTTTTAGGTGTAGACGTAAAGGTTTTATCAATTGCTATAGCATCTTCTGCACCTTTGAATACTTTTCCTTTATTTACATTTGTAAAGTCAATGCTTCCTCCAAAACTTCTGTCACCTGTAAACTCATTTACCTCCATAACCATGCCGCATCTTGTACACATCTTTTGTTTAAGTCCGCTGATAGTCTCTGACGGCTGGCGCACAACTGTCCATTCACCTACAGAGTGCGGCTCGCCTATTGGACTTGCATCACATATACCATTTACAAAGTCCATATTACACATAAGCGCATCGTCGGAAGATATAATACTTATTGCGTCTTGTTTTATTTCATCAGGAGTTCTTGCATCTTCAAACAAAGCAACCTGTGCAATCGTTCCCTTGAAGTACTGAACATTTCCCACTCGGTTGTCTCCGCCAATCTTCATACCCTGAACTTCTTCCGGCATTGGACGTGTCAGGTCTATACTCTGCTTTTGCTCGCCGTCTA
>JAZUOB010000089.1:0-2050 GCA_045604425.1 Clostridia bacterium | reverse complement strand
TCATATGCTCTTTGTAAAAACGAAGAATACACCGGAAAAACAGGAATATATCCGCCTACAGCAAGACCTGCGGCCATTGTCACGCCATGCTGCTCTGCTATACCTACATCAAAGAAACGGTCTTTTATAAATTTTGAAAATTTGTTCATTCCGGTGCTATCCGGCATAGCCGCAGTAATACCTACAACTTTTGGATTTTTATTGGCTTCTACAAACAATGCATCGCCAAATGCATCGGAATATGTTTTTTTAGACTCAGGAACTTTTCCCGTCTCAGCTGAAAAAGGTCCTATTCCGTGGAATGTGTCAGGATGATGCTCTGCCGGGGCATATCCTTTACCTTTTTTGGTCATCACATGAACAAAAACAGGCTTTTGCTTGCTTTTTGCAAGCCTGAACACATTTATCAAAGCTTCCAGGTCGTGACCATCCACCGGGCCAAGATACACAAAACCAAAATTTTCAAATATTGTACTGTGCAAAAGAATTCTTTGCATCTTGTGTTTGATATTTGAAATGAAATTATATATATGATTTCCGGCAAAAGGAATTTTGTCAAGAAAAGACTCTGCTTTTTTCTTGAATTTTGTATAGCCGGGCTTTATGCGAAGCGCTCGCAAATATTTTGATATAGAGCCCACATTTTTGGATATGGACATGTTATTATCATTTAATATAAGAATCAAAGGGCTTTTTAGTCTGCCCGCATCGTTCATAGCTTCGTACATCATTCCGCCGGTCAGCGCTCCGTCTCCGAACACTGCACCTACAGAATATGTCTCACCTGACAGATTTCTGGCTCTGGCTATACCCAAAGCAGCAGATATAGATGTGGAACTATGTCCTGTATCAAACACATCCGCATCAGACTCTGACCGTTTTGGAAACCCACTGATTCCGTCAAACTTCCTAAGGCTTGAAAAACTGTCTTTTCTACCCGTCAAAAGCTTATTTACATAGGATTGATGACCTACGTCCCAAACAAACTTGTCACGTGGGATATCAAATACCGAATGCAGTGCGACAGTAAGCTCTACCACTCCTAAATTAGAGGATAAATGCCCTCCGTTTTTGGAAACTGCATCCACAAGGAATTCTCTTATTTCTTTGCACAGCTCAACTCTCTCAACAGATGTAAGCTTCTTAACATCATCAGATGATGCTATCGTGTCAAGCACTCCCATATTTTTATCCTTTCACGCACTAAATAAAATACTGCGTTTTACATATTTTCTTCTATGTATTCAACTACATCTCCCACTGTCTTCAAATCCTCATTTATCTCAACAGAAACAGAGAATTCATCCTCCAATGCCATAACAAGCTCAACAACGTCCAAAGAATCCAGCTCCAATTCATCAAATGCAGTGTCTTTTTTGATTTCTTCCGGAGCAATGTCGCAATAATCTGTAAGCATGTCAATAATCTTTTCTGATATCATAGTGTTCCTCCTATTTGATGTAAAATTTATATGATGTTGTGTAGTTGTATTCCTATCGTGCATTCAAAAGTATATTTGAAGATGTATATGTATCAAAACATTTGAATAATATTGTGTCTAAAACGAAAAGCATAGTACTTTTGTATACTACTTCATTTTTACCAGCATCAGCACCTAAATAACAGTCATTTGTTTTAACCTTCATAAGCATTGTGACCTAATACCAGAACTTTAAATACATTATTATCGTAATGAACATATGTATTTTGATGATAAAATTCAAAATGCATACTTTCATTATACTATTTTTATTGGTGAAAACGTAAAAAAATTTTTAGCATCTAAGACAACAAGTTTAATTATCCCAACGCACATAAACAGCATCTCCTAAAATGGCTACTGAATTTATTACAAATATCATAGCATAACAATTACTAAATTTCAATAGTTTGACAAAACTTTATATTTTACATTTTTGATACAACAAACTGCGCAAAATCTACGTTTCATCAGGGTAATAAATATCCAAAAAGAGCTTGACAAATATGTGTCATTATGGTAGAATGGAGCTTGTTGAAACGGAGAGGTGGCCGAGTGGTTGAAGGCGCA
>JAZUOB010000088.1:0-1785 GCA_045604425.1 Clostridia bacterium | reverse complement strand
AGCCAAGGAGTTGAACTGGTGTATTGTCTTCCTAAGACCGCTTGGCCTCCGACTTAGGAGCCACAACCAAAGAGTCACCTGTGTGCACGCCTACAGGGTCAATGTTCTCCATACCGCAAATTGTAATAGCTTTGTCGTTGGAGTCGCGCATTACTTCGAATTCTATTTCTTTATAGCCTTTTACGCTCTTTTCTATCAATACCTGATGCACCGGAGAAAGCTTGAAAGCATTTAATCCTACTTCCATAAGCTCTTCTTCGTTGTATGCAAAGCCGCCGCCTGTACCACCCAGAGTAAATGCAGGACGAAGCACAACCGGGTATCCGATTTCTTCTGCTGCCTGCTTTGCTTCTTCAAGAGAATATGTGATTTTAGACGGAATTACAGGCTCGCCTATAGACTCACACAATTCCTTAAACATTTCTCTGTCTTCAGCTCTTTCAATACTTATACTGCTTGTACCTAAAAGCTCTACACCGCATTCTTTGAGAACACCTTTTTTCTCAAGCTGCATAGCAAGATTAAGTCCTGTCTGTCCGCCTATACCAGGGACAATAGCGTCAGGACGTTCATATCGGAGTATCTTAGCGATATACTCAAGTGTCAAAGGCTCCATATAAACCTTGTCAGCTATTGTAGTGTCCGTCATTATTGTGGCTGGGTTTGAGTTGCATAAAACTACCTCGTATCCCTCTTCTTTAAGTGCAAGACAAGCCTGTGTGCCTGCATAGTCAAATTCTGCAGCCTGTCCTATAACAATAGGACCTGAACCGATGATTAGAATTTTTTTGATGTCTGTGCGTTTTGCCATAATAAATTCCTCCTAAAGTAATTTAAAAAAAACGGCTCCTGCAAAAAATAAATTACCCTTTGCACAAGCCGGAAAACTTTGAATGATTTAAATATGAAACAGAACAATCGGCAACAGCATTATCAACTGCAGCCGCATAAAGCTTTGATATTTGAGTGTTATTATCAGAATAACATGTCATAGCCATAAATTCTCCATTTCTCTATCATACTTCCATATATTATATACCAAAACTACCATTATTGTCAATCGTATTTATGTTGTTTTTTGAAAAAAATTGACAGTTTTTTTTGTATATTTTTTATCATAGCACTTTATTTCAAAAGCATATCAATGCCCTCAAAAAGTCCTCTTTTGTCTATCATGCCCATGTGTCCTTTTATAATCTCACCTTTTTCGTTTATAAAAAGTGTCATAGGCACGCTCCTGACTCCATAGGCAAAGGCTGCACTGTGGTCCGAGTCCATATACACCGGAAATGTATAACCGTTTTCCTCTTTAAAAGCTTTTACTTTCTCTGAAGTTTCATCCTTTTGGTCATTTAGATTTATCATCATAAACTCTGCAAAATCAGAATACTTTTCATATGCTTTTTGAAAATCCGGAAGCTCTGCCTTGCAAGGCGGACACCATGTCGCCCAAAAATTCACTACTATATTTTCGCCCAAAGAATCAGACAGTCTCACTTGCTCGCCATCCAAAGTATAAACTGCAAAATCAGGGGCTTTGACAGGTTTTGAATTTTGCGGTGCACTCGACGGCGCCATGAAAACTCCCGACAGTGTATTATACCCCCAAATTGCCAGAGCGAAAAATAATGCTATGAGCACACCTGTGATAATTGTTCTTTTTTTCAATTCATATTCTCCTTATTCAAAAATGTGGTGTATGTTTTCAAAAAGTCCCAAAGCCATAACCACTCCTACTATAACCAAAAATACTCCGCATACTGTGTTTATAATTTTGTAATGCTT
>JAZUOB010000087.1:0-3171 GCA_045604425.1 Clostridia bacterium | reverse complement strand
CAGACATACCCTTGCCGTTATCAGATACAGAAATAAGACTTATTCCACCATTCTTGATTTCAACAGTAATTTTTGTTGCTCCGGCATCAATACTGTTTTCTACTAATTCTTTGACCACTGATGCAGGTCTTTCTACCACTTCACCTGCCGCAATTTTGTTAGATATTTCAGGAGTCAGAACATGAATACTTTGCATAAAAATCCACCTTATTCTTTAGCTACCTTTTCAAGCTTTGCAAAATTTGACATCAATATCTTTTTGCCGAACTCATCAAAAGCAACCTCAACTTTATAATCATCACCAAAAGCCTGACATGTAAGCACTGTGCCAAAACCAAACTTTTTGTGAACAACCCTATCACCAACAGAGAATTTTTCGCCTAATTTTTTGACTTCAAAAGTTCTCCAGTCTTTATCATTTACCGTATTTTTCTCAAAACCAAGCATTGAGAGTATTCCCGAAGTTCTTGCCTTGGTGGTATTAGAAATTTCGCATAAATTTTCGGGAATCTCATCTACAAACGTAGATTGAGGTTGATGCACAGTCTTTCCAAATATCATTCTTTCTTTTGCTCTAAGAATGTACAAAAGCTCTCTTGCTCTTGTTATCGCAACATAGCAAAGGCGTCTTTCTTCTTGCATCTCCTCTTGGTCACCGATTGTCATAGAACCCGGGAAAAGTCCATTCTCCATACCGGGCAAAAATACAACCGGAAATTCCAATCCTTTTGCACTGTGTATTGTCATCAAAACAACTGCATCCTGGTCTTTATCATAATTGTCGATATCGGAAACCAGTGCAACTCTTTCCATAAAATCAGAAAGTGATGATTCTACATCCGGAGCATACTCGTATTCTTTTACAACTGACAACAATTCTTCAAGGTTTTCTCCTCTTGTTTTGCTATCAGGGTCAGATGATGATTTGACCATAAGCATATATCCTGAATCGGACATTATTCTCTCAACAAGCTCAGTTATTCCCAAAGTGCTTTTCAGGGAGATAAACTCATTCATCATATTGATGAAAAGACTTATATTTGCTGATGCTCGTTTAAGCTCAGGATAATTATGAGCATTTGCAAAAACTTTATATAGAGAAATATTTTTTTCATCTGCTATTTTTTGAGCCTTATCAACCGTTGTCTGCCCTATTCCGCGTTTTGGTTCATTTATAATTCTTCTAAGGCTAATATCATCGCCTTGGTTATACACAACCCTAAGATAAGCAATAATATCTTTTATCTCTTTTCTGTCATAGAAGCGGTGACCTGCCATAACACGATACGGAATATTGCGTCTCATAAGCATTTCTTCAATAACTCGCGATTGGGCGTTTATTCTGTAAAGCACAGCAAAATCACTGTATTTTCCACCTTCTTTGACGTGCTTGGAAACAGTTTTAGCAATAAAATCTCCTTCTTCATGTTCGTTTGAAACCACCTGAATATTTATCTTGTTGCCGTCGCCTTTTGAAGTCCAGAGGTTTTTGCCTTTTCTTTCAACATTGTTTGATATTACTGCATTTGCAGCGTTTAGAATATTGGCTGTAGAACGATAATTCTGCTCAAGCTTTATAGTCACAGCATCAGGAAATTCCATTTCAAAATCCAGAATATTTCTGATATTTGCACCTCTGAATTTATAAATACTTTGGTCATCATCACCTACAACACACAAATTTCTGTATTTTGCCGCCAGAATTGAAATAAGCATATACTGTGCATTATTTGTATCCTGATATTCGTCTACCATTATGTATTGAAATTTTTCCTGCCATTTTTCACGAAGGTCATCATGCTCACTTAAAAGCTTGATTGTATTGATTATCAGGTCATCAAAATCCAATGCATTATTCTTTTTAAGCTTCTTTTGATACAATTCATACACAGAAGCTATAATCTTCATTCTGAAATCATTTTTATATACCTTTGCAAACACATCAGGTGACATTACATCATCTTTTGCTCTGCTGATTTGAGACATCAAGCTTCTGACAGGAAAAGTCTTTTCATTGATATCAAGTTCGTTCATACACTCTTTTATAAGCGCTTTGGCATCTTGTGTGTCATATATAACAAAATCCTTTTCATAGCCCAGGCGCTCAATATCACATCTCAAAATTCTAACACACACAGAATGAAAAGTGCCTATCCACATATGGTCTGCCACTTCACCAATCTGTTGTGTAATTCGCTCTTTCATTTCTGTTGCTGCTTTGTTGGTAAATGTTATTGCCAGAATTCTATAGGGATTTATCTTATGTTCACTAAGAAGATACGCAAGTCGATTAACAAGCACAGTAGTTTTCCCACTGCCTGCACCTGCAAGAATCAACACCGGTCCTTCAGTTGTTATCACAGCTTCATGCTGCATATCATTTAAATTAGTAAAAGTTGTCATTTTAACTCCCTGTTTATGTAAAAATTATTTTCAAAAAATTGACATTACGCAATTTCATATCTTTCAAGCCTAGTATTTTTTGTTTGTTTCAAATAAGAATATATGATTTTTCATGGGGAAAATTAATTAAGGATTATATAATCCAATCTCATTATAAAGGTGTGTGATGAAAATAAAACTTTTCAAATCATTGCCAATTTTTATGATGATAATGCTTATATCAACAACAGCTTCCGCACATTCTGTCATTGTGTCAGGACAGGCTGTAGGTGTTGTCATCAAAACAGAAGGTTTGCTTGTCACAGACATAACCAAAATCACAAACTCAAACGGAGAAATCGTAAATACCGCATATGATGCAGGCTTGAAAAAAGGTGATATGATTATTGCTGCAGACGGCAAAGCCATGAACACAAACGAAGAATTTGCGGAGTACGTTATAAATCATGAAAAAACCATAATTCTCTCAATAATAAGAAATGATAAAACTTTAAATGTATCCATTAAACCAACTAAAACCCAGCAAGGAAACAAACTTGGCATTTGGGTACGTGATTCAACAGCGGGAATCGGCACACTCACCTATATCGACCCTTCAAATAATTCATTTGGCGGACTTGGCCATGGAATTTGCGATATAGATACTGAAGATATTTTAACCATTCGAGAGGGAAATATACAAAAGTGCAATATAACTTCTCCAACAAAAGGGACAAGAGGAAATCCGGGTGAACTGAACGGAATATTCACTCCCGAAAATCTCGGTAC
>JAZUOB010000086.1:0-4153 GCA_045604425.1 Clostridia bacterium | reverse complement strand
TCTAAACTTCGGCGCCGGATACTGTGGTCTTTTAATCATCTCTTCAATCACCGGAATATGACGGTCATAGATGTGTGCATCAGAAATGACATGAACCAGTTCTCCCGGTTCGTATCCACAAACCTGTGCCAGCATATAGATGAGTACAGAATACTGCACCACATTCCAGTTGTTTGCAGCTAGAATGTCCTGAGAACGCTGATTCAAAATGCCGTTGAGTACATCCCCGGATACATTGAATGTCATTGAATATGCACAAGGATAAAGATGCATTTCTGACAAGTCTGCATGATTATAAATATTAGTCATTATTCTGCGGCTGGCAGGATTATTTTTCAGGTCATACAAAACTCTGTCTACCTGGTCGAAATCACCGTCACTATAATGATTTACAACTCCCATCTGGTAGCCATAGGCTTTGCCTATGCTTCCTGTTTCGTCTGCCCACTGGTCCCACACATGACTGTTTAGGTCATTTATATTATTTGATTTTTTCTGCCATATCCACAAAAGCTCGTCAATAGCACTTTTAAGATACGTGCGTCTAAGCGTGAGAATTGGAAACTCTTTTGAAAGGTCATATCTGTTGACTACACCGAATTTTTTTATAGTATGAGCTGGCACTCCGTCCTCCCAACGCGGACGTACATCCTCGTTTATATCAGAATAGCCATTGTCGATAATATCACGACAGTTTTGTATAAATATTTTATCTGCTAAACTCATTGGTATTTCTCCCTTTATTTTAATTGTTCATAGTCGATAACTTTGTCACAAAAATCGTATGCTGCCTTTTTATGTGATATAATGATACATGTTTTGTCGGTCATGGTCTTGATTGTAGAAAGAAGCTTTATTTCCGTTTCTTCGTCAAGTGCTGATGTAGCCTCATCCAAAAGCAAGACCGGTGCGTCATACAAAAGTGCTCTGGCGATAGATATACGCTGAACCTGACCTTCGGAAAGACCAAGACCCTTTTCACCAAGTATTGTATCAAGTCCGTTTTCAAGTCCCTTTATATAATCCCAAATCTGTGCAAGCTCCAGTGCTTTGATTACATCCTGGTCGGTAGCATCTTTCTTACCGAATTTTACATTATCACGAATTGTACCTGACAAAATAAGATTGCCCTGGGGTACATATGCAAAAAGTGTTCTTGTAGATTTGCCCGCATTGATATTTCCATTTTCTGTAGAAAAATATACATTTCCCGATTTTGGCATCATTATTCCAAGCATCAGCTTTATAGCTGTACTTTTGCCGACTCCGGACGGGCCGCCTATCACAACAAAATCACCTTTATTTATAGTGAAGCTGGCGTTTTCCATAACTGTTTTGTCTTCATCATATCCAAATGTGACATTATCGAAAACAATTGATTTCAGTGCGCTATAAGAACACTCCAAAATCTCCTGCTCTTTTTCGTCAGGCATCTGTTCAAGCTCGATTATTCTCTCTACAGAAGCACTGACTGAAAAAAACTGCGGAATCATAGAGGTTATATCCTTAAAAGGAGTCTGTATCTTGCCTACAAGCTGGAGCATGGCAGTGATTGTACCAAATGTCATCATATCCATAGACAGCTTGTATGCTCCATATGCAAGTGCAAGATAGTAACCTGCATTAAATACAATATACATACAAATATGAGCAAACACTGATATTTTGACACGCTTGATTTTAAGCTTATATGCCTTTTTTTGAAGTGACTCACTCTCTGAAAGTATATCCTTGTCATTGCTAAAGGACTTTATAACAAGTAGATTTTGAAGTGCTTCCTGCATAAAAGACCTGGTCTTGCCGTCGGCAGTCTGGCAGTCCTTATGTAATTGCTTATACCGTTTTGAATAAAGTCTACCGCATATCATAAGCAGAGGACCTACTATCAAAATCAACACTGCAAAAAATTTATCAAGACTATAAAGTATTATAAAGCCGCCGATAATACTTGTAAGCAAAAAACAAATATTGAGTATTATGGATATAATCCCGCCTATAATTATATTTATATCACTTGTAAGTCTGTTTAGAAGTTCTCCTGAATGATATTTCGAAACGGACAGATAGTCTTTGGATATAAGTGTTCCAAACACACTGCGCTTCAGTGCAATATCAAGACTTACATTTGCGTGTACGTTTATAAAGCTGACCGCAACCTGAAGTGCAAGCTGTATTACCAAAAGTACACCAAGCAACAAGCAGGCGTGCAAAAGGCTTCCCTCCTGCTGCTTGCAAGCAATATCAAGTACACTTTTTGAGG
Organism: Clostridia bacterium; assembly: GCA_045604425.1. Taxonomy (GTDB): domain Bacteria; phylum Bacillota; class Clostridia; order UBA1381; family UBA1381; genus RGIG9115. Next base: position 1,893 of record JAZUOB010000086.1, on the reverse strand, counting down.
CTATTGTAAAACGCAGAGAAAGCAGTGACAGCATTGTAGCAAGCACAGCCAATAATATAACTGAGCCAAGACTCTTCTTGCCGTTTTTGACTATCCACTTCCAGGCGTTTATATCTTTCTTTTTTACCCTCAATCCTTTCAACTCCTATGTTTTATTCTTTTTTGAATTTTTCTATATATTCATCATAGGTGCATAATCTGTCGGTGATAGTACCATCGTTATTTATTTCTATAATTCTGTTTGCAATAGTCTGTATGAATTCATGGTCGTGAGATGTGAAAAGGATATTTCCCTTAAATGCAATAAGGCCATTATTTACCGCTGTAATAGATTCAAGGTCAAGGTGATTTGTGGGTTGGTCAAGAAGCAAAACATTTGACCCGAAAAGCATCATTCTTGCAAGCATACATCTGACTTTTTCTCCACCTGACAACACCTGCACTTCTTTGAACACGTCTTCGCCTGAGAACAACATTCTGCCTAAAAATCCTCTCAGGTATGATTCACTCTGTGTTTCAAAGGTATCAGCTGAATACTGCCTGAGCCAATCAATAAGATTGAGTGTGCAGCCGTCAAAAAATTCTGAGTTGTCTTTTGGGAAGTAGCTTCTGGATGTGCTTATGCCCCATTTTATACTGCCCTCAAAATCCTCATCCTTTTCTGCCAAAATCTCTAAAAGTGCGGTGACTGCATGTTCATTCTCACCTATTATGGCGATTTTGTCATCACGGGACATGGAAAAAGAGATATTATCAAGGACTTTTGCATCACCTATATATTTTGTGACAGAGTCTACTGTGAGAATATCACGTCCTACTTCTCTGTCCTGTTCAAAGCCTACAAAAGGATATCTTCTCGATGATGCCGGAAGCTCCTCAACTGTGAGCTTGTCAAGCATTCTTTTTCTGCTGGTAGCTTGTTTTGATTTTGATTTGTTCGCACTAAAGCGTGCTATAAAGTTTTGAAGTTCTTTTATCTTCTCTTCAGCTTTTTTGTTCTGCTGTTTTATCATTCGCTCTATAAGCTGGCTGGATTCATACCAGAACTCATAGTTGCCCACATACATTTTTATCTTTGTATAATCTATATCAACTATATGGGTACATACCATGTTTAAAAAATGTCTGTCATGCGATACTACAATTACAGTACCGGGATAATTGACAATAAACTCCTCAAGCCACTGTATAGCCTGAATATCAAGGTGGTTGGTAGGCTCGTCCAAAAGTATAATATCAGGCTGACCAAACAAAGCCTGAGCAAGAAGAACCTTGACTTTTTGATTGCCGTCAAGCTCTGACATAGTCATATACTCTATGCTTTCGTCAAAGCCCAATCCCTGCAGGAGTTTTGAAACATTGGACTCTGCTTCCCATCCGTCCATTTGTGCAAATTCTGCCTCAAGCTCTCCTGCCAGTATACCATCTTCGTCAGTAAAATCTTCTTTTGAATACAGGGCATCTTTTTGCTGTATTATCTCATAAAGTCTGGAATTGCCCATAATAACCGTGTCCATTACTGTCATATGGTCGTACTGGAAGTGGTCCTGCTTTAAAACAGACATTCTAAGGCCGGGTGCTACCGACACCTCGCCTGTTGTAGAGTCAAGCTCACCTGATAAAATTTTCAAAAATGTAGACTTTCCGGCTCCGTTGGCACCGATGATACCATAGCAATTCCCCTCTGTAAACTTAAGGTTTACATCTGAAAAAAGATTGGTCCCGCTGAAATTCAAACTAAGATTTGTGACTGTAATCATATGGTACTCCTGATTTTAAAAAAATACTTGCTTCATTCATAAAATTATACTATAATATAAGTAGTTTTTCAAGTCTTTTTATAAAAAACGAAGAAAGGATTTTAATTATGTTTAAAATAGGCTGTCACCTTTC
>JAZUOB010000085.1:0-1717 GCA_045604425.1 Clostridia bacterium | reverse complement strand
TCTCAGGTTGTTGTTCATATTTTTCTTCAACCTCCTGAAGTCTGTCTTTTAAAGATTTTATCTTTATTTCATCGTCTTCAATCTCTTCGGGTTTTTCTTCATCCATTTTACCGAAGATAAGCTCAATACCATTTTCAAATTCATCAGCTAAAGATTTGTTTTTATCTTCTTTAGATGACTTATTGCTAAAATCTTTTGCTTCTTTTATGAGGTCAGAACCATTCATTGCCTTTGAAGTAATTTTGTTTTTAGTGGCTGTCTTTGTTTTTGTGTATGCTTTTTCAAAATCCTGTTTGGAATTCATGTCCTTTGCCGACTCTGTGACAGCACCAAAAAAACCTTTTATCCCGCCAAAAGCAGCAGCAAATAATGAATAATTAAACAGAAGACTTACAAATACTACCAGCAATAAAAATATTATAATGAACGAAGCCACTTTATAAATCAATGCATTCAAGGGGCACGCCAAAACAGCACCAAGCAAACCGCCACCATCACTTTCAAGAATTGAAGTGCACGATGCTGATGCATAGCTGTCAATAAAAGGTATCACACCACTTGTACACAAATGGAAAAGAGCGCTTATACATATAACCGAAGAAAAACCAAATATAAGTTTTTGGCTCAATTTTTTCTCATGATTAAAATAATACACACCCACTCCTATCAAAAGAACTGGGACAAGAATTCCGGATTTTCCAAACAATCCCAGAATGATAGATTTTATAAATCCGTTCACAGGAGCCTCAGAATCAACAAACAAAAATATACCCAGCAAAATACCTATTGCCATCAAGCCAAAGGCTCTTACATACAAATTACTCATTATATTTTTCTTTGTATTTCTCTTGACTTTTCTCTTTTTTCTTTGTGCCATAGAGTGCACTCCTCCTATTAAAAAATACGCAAACCTTTAGGTAGTTTATTTTTAAGAACACCATTAGATGCTTTTCCCCACCCGAGTGGCATTCCGTCACATGCAACTATTGAATAGCCCTTCAAATCACAAGCAAACGTCTCGCCTTTTGTATATTTTAGTAAAGACAAATCATCTGCCTTAAAATCAATAACATTTTTATAATCGAACACTTTTAAAGCTTTTGCAAGAGCATGAGCGGGCTCAAATCTTCCTTTTTTGCAAATACCAAGGCAGAGCCCCGGTCGAACAGTCTTAATACCATCAATCAGAACATCCTTTGGTTTTAAATACAAATATTCACCAAATTGCAGGAAATCACCGTCAAGGCGTACATTCAAACACTGGCTTTCAAATTCTCGATAAAGTAATATAGACTCTTTCTTGCAAGTATCTTTGTCCTTTTGCACACTGCTTCTTGGCTGTTTTTTTCTTGTTGTCAATAGTTGCTGCATTAGCAAAACTAGGCAAAACAAGTCTTAATGAATCAAAATCTGCCAATGTACAACTCTCCTTTAACTAATTTTCTTAAAAGCAATTTTCACTTTTTCTTTATTTTCTTGATATGAAGAACCTAACCAATTAGACTTAATAATAATTACAATATCTAATGATTGAAGCTGAAAATTTAACTCACGAATGATGGCTTTTAATTGCCGTTTTACTTTATTTCTTGTAACTGCAAGTGGAAAATTTTTCTTACTTGCAACAATTGCAATCCTTCATTTGTTTAAATTATTTTTTTTATAAAAAATAGTTATATTTTCAGCAATCTTTTTTTGTTTTGAATTAATTACACCT
>JAZUOB010000084.1:0-5018 GCA_045604425.1 Clostridia bacterium | reverse complement strand
ATCTGGACAGATCGCAAAAAGGCATATTTCAGTGTCAGCAATTTTGGTGACGGCATAGAAAAGTCAGAGCTAAGTCGGAGGCCAAGCGGTCTTAGGAAGACAATACACCAGTTCAACTCCTTGGCTCACAGAACGACATGGCTACGATCCGACTTATCTGGACAGATCGCAAAAAGGCATATTTCAGTGTCAGCAATTTTGGTGACGGCATAGAAAAGTCAGAGCTTCCACATGTGTTCAACAGATTTTATAAAACAGATGAATCCAGAACCAACACATCTTCCGGTGCAGGACTTGGACTGTCTTTTGCAAAAAATATTATGCTTCTTCATAAGCAGAGCATATGGGTGACCAGTGAAGAAGCAAAAGAGGGAAGCGGTGTAAAGCTTACAACATTCACTTTCTCTCTTGAACTTCAATAATGAGTATACAGCTTTCTGAATACAGAAAGCTGTTTTTTTGTGTCAAATGCCAAACAATGCAGGTGTATTATTGACATAAAATTTTATTTATTTTATACTTATATAAGAAATTAGAAATACTTCAGGAGAGAACAACATGAAAGAAAATAAAATGGGCACAATGCCTATTTCAAAACTTATTATCACAATGTCACTGCCTATGATGCTGTCTATGTTTGTACAAGCTTTGTATAATGTGGTAGACTCCATTTTTGTGGCACAAATAAACGAAAACGCATTCACTGCGGTGTCTTTGGCGTTTCCCGTACAGAATATGATTGCAAGTGTTGGCTGTGGTACAGCTATCGGTGTAAATGCGCTGCTTTCAAAGTGCTTGGGTCAAAAATTGCCGGACAAGGCATCGAGCAGTGCAAAAAATGGTATGTTCCTTGCGGTCTGTTCATACGTGGTTTTTGCAGTTTTGGGACTTTTGTTTTCAAATCTTTATTTTACCGTCCAGACAAATAATTCTGAGATTATCAGCTACGGCAAAGAGTATCTTTTCATATGTACTGTATTTTCTTTGGGTGCTTTTGTGCAGATGATGGGAGAAAGACTTCTTTTATCTACTGGCAAGACTGTGTACTCAATGATAAGCCAGCTTATAGGCTCTATTGTAAATATAATTTTTGACCCGATTTTGATTTTCGGCTTGTGTGGTTTTCCTAAAATGGGAGTGGCAGGTGCCGCTATTGCTACTGTTTTAGGTCAGCATGTGGCAGCAGCCTCTGCAATAATTCTCAATGTAAAATGCAATAAAGAGATAAATCTCAATATGAAAAAGTTTGTTCCACAAATAAAAATGATAAAAAAGATATATTCTGTGGGAATTCCGTCAATAATAATGATGTCTATAGGCTCTGTGACTACATTCTTTATGAATAAGATACTTCTTGGGTTTGCATCTACTGCAGCGGCAGTGTTCGGTGCATATTTCAAGCTTCAAAGCTTTATATTCATGCCGCTTTTTGGTATGAATTCAGGAATGGTGCCTATTATTGCTTATAACTATGGTGCAGGCAGCGGCAAACGTATAATGAAGACCTTTAAGCTTTGTGTTATTTATGCGGTTGTGATTATGTTTGTTGGAATTTTGATTATGTGGACTATCCCCGACAAACTGCTTATGCTTTTTAATCCCTCATCAAATATGCTTAGTATGGGTATTGGTGCAATGCGAACAATTAGTCTCAGCTTTACTTTTGCAGGCTACTGTATAATATGTGGCTCCGTTTTTCAGGCTTTGGGAAATGGAGTGCTCAGCATGGTGGTATCAATTATACGTCAGCTTGTAGTATTGATTCCATGTGCATACCTTTTGTCACTTTCAGGAAATGTGGATATGGTATGGTGGTCATATCCCATTGCGGAGATTGCTTCAGTGATAGCGTCTACAGTATTCCTTATTTATGTTTACAAAAAGAAAATCAAAAGTTTAATGGGATAAGGGAAATAATTTATGTACAAGGTACTTTTATTTGATTTGGACGGGACATTGACAGACCCGAAGCTTGGTATTACAACCTGTGTACAGTACGCTCTTGGATTTTTCGGTATCCATGAGCCTTGCAAAGACAATCTGATACCTTTTATCGGCCCACCCCTTAAGACTTCTTTTATGGGGCTATATAATATGTCCGCCCGGGATGCAGACATAGCTGTAAGTAAATACCGTGAAAGATTTTCTAAAATCGGTATATATGAAAACTATGTATTTGGCGGTATCAAAGAGATGCTGGGTAGTTTAAAAAAACAGGGCAAAATACTTTGTATTGCTACATCTAAGCCGATTGAGTTTGCTGAGGAAATACTAAGGCATTTTGAACTTATGGATTATTTCCATTATGTCACAGGTGCAAAAATAGGCGGAAAGTCTTTGGGTGAAAAGAGCGAAATAATAAAAGAAGCCATAGAAAAGCTGGACGGATTTGAAAAATCCCAAATTATCATGATAGGCGACAGAAGTATGGATATACTTGGTGCAAAAGACAACGGTATAGCTTCGGTAGGTGTCAGGTTTGGATATGCCGAGGCTATGGAGCTTGAGGAAGCCGGCGCAGACTACATAGCTGATACTGTTGAGGATTTAAAAAATCTTTTATTGGAGATTTAATGGAGGGATATCCTGATGCACAAAACTTTTTTTCAAAAGCTTACAAATGAAGGCGGATATGATAAGGTTTTGGCTTTTGCATCTTTGCTCCTTTGGGTGTTTGGTTTGTTTGCGGTGTATTCTGCAACCCGGACACTTGGTGGATATTCAAACATTTTGGTGCAGTCTGCAGCAGGGATATTAGGAATAGGAATTATGATAGGGATTTGCTGTTTTGATTACAGACAGCTTATCCCTTTTATAAAGCTTATTGCAGGAGCATGTGTGTTTTTGCTTCTTTTAGTCGTATTTGCAGGTTTTGAAGGTGTATGGGGTTCAAAAAGCTGGATTAAAGCCGGACCTGTAAGTATTCAGCCTTCTGAATGTGTCAAGTTCGGGTTTATTATAACTTTTGCATATCACATATCTAAGGTAAGGCATAAAATAAACAAGCCTCAGACTTTGACTTTAGTATTAGCTCATGCTTTTGTGCCTGTTTTTCTTGTGATGCTTCAGCCTGATTTCGGCACAGCTATGGTTTTTGTGTTTATATGTATTTGCGTTTTGTTTTCAGCAGGTATATCTTACAAATATATTCTGGGCGGATTAGGTGTATTTTCTGCACTTGCACCGTTTTTGTATATGTTCCTTGATGAATATCAAAAAAAGAGAATTAAAGTATTTTTAAATCCTGAAACAGACCCGCTTGGTGCAGGATACAATGTGATAAGGTCCAAAACTGCGTTAGGCTCCGGCGGAGCAGTGGGTCAGGGGTATCTTCAGGGTATAAGTACTCAAAGAGGACTTTTGCCGGCAAAACATACAGACTTTATATTCAGCTGTGTATCCGAGGAGTTTGGCTTTTTTATAAGTATAATGCTGGTGGCAGTTTTGTTTTTGCTTATATGGCGGATTGTTATGGTAGCTAAGCGTTCACATACGTATTTTGGGAGATTTATATGTATAGGTGTAGCATCCATGTTGTTTTTTCACGTATTTGAAAATATAGGTATGTGTATGGGGATAATGCCGGTTACAGGTATTCCGCTGCCATTTATAAGTTATGGAGGCAGTGCTTTGGTTGTGGATTTTGCTTCGGTGGGACTTGTGCTGAGTGTAGACCGTATGTCCCGTCCTGCAAGGATTTTCGGAGTGTTCTAGAATTGACAAAATCCTGAATTTATGATACTATAGTCAAAGCTTTTTTTGTTAAAGAGAGGAAAAAATAATGATAATTACACTAGATAAAGCCATTGTACATATAATAGCTCCGGGGATAGATACATCTGTATATTCTGCAAAGGAGATTGACACAAAAGATGCCGGTACAGTTGCATTTATAATATCACATATAGAGAGATTGTATCATGGTGCAAACTTGAGAAAGGGAGTGTTTGCATCGAACAGTGGTTTTAAGTACCATATAAATGAATACAAAAATGAAAGAATATCTTTTGTGGAATTTTCTAAAGCAATAGCAGAAAAATTGCAGGAGGGGATATCACAAGGTGAGGTGGCTTTGGCATCGGATATAATTGTGTCCCAGTGTGTAATAGCCGAAAGACGATATATTGTAGTTTTAAAGTGTGACAATAAATCAGCTATGTCCCACAGAGTAGTGGCAGAAGGCTCTGATATAAAAAACGAGATAGTACATTGTCATGAAATCCTGCCGTCTCCTACCAGAAGCCTTGGTGAGTGTGCGTTTATAGACCTTGATGACTTTTCTATACGTTTCAAAGGCAAAACAGTTTTAGTAGACGGTGAAAAGCTTAATCTTATGTCAGATGTGCTTTTGGAATGTGAGTCGGAAATGTCAGTAAGCGAAACCTACAGAAAAGTGCAGAGTATAGCCAAAAAAGTGTCCGAAAACTACGGAAAAGATACGGTGGAGACTGATGCACTTATAAAAAAGGCGGTTTTAGAAAAGCCGGAAGAGGAGACAGTGGAGATTTCGGATATTTGTGAGACGGTTTTTAGCAGTGTACCTGCGGCAAAGGCAGAATTTAATGAAAACCTTAGAAAAAGCTGTGTGCCTGAAACTATGGAAAAGGTAGAATATATCACAAAAAAAGCTAATAAAAAAATAAAAATTCTTACCAACACAGAAATAGAGATTTCCATGCCGGCAGAATTTTATAAAGACGGTGATAATGTGATTATTACTCATGAAGAAGACGGAACTATAAGCATACAGCTTAAGAATATAAGAGAGATTATAAACAAATCATGAGCAGGAGATAACCCCTTAAAGAATAAAGAAATCCACCTTTTTGAAGTGGGTTTCTTTTTTTTGTCACACAAAAAAACTGACTTCGCAAAAGCGAAGTCAGAAAAATTATTTAATTTTAAGTCCTGCCTTAGTCATTTCTTTTTTAAGTACTTCAAGGTTTTCAGGTGACATAGGATAAAGTGGAGGACGAAGATTGCCTACATTGTATCCCAAAAGTCCCATGGCAGTCTTT
>JAZUOB010000083.1:0-2367 GCA_045604425.1 Clostridia bacterium | reverse complement strand
CTTGGAATATCTACTTCCACATGAAGCTCTTTTGCTTTTTGATGAAGGTCAAAAGCCAGAAGATTGTCGAATATGATGTTTTGCATAAACATTGTCTTGTCGTATTTTTCGTCGTAGTAGTGACGGACGTTGTTTGCAGCTACAACAACAGCGCTGCAGCAAACCTTTGAAACTTCGTCTGTACCCTCTACATACACGATATATTCTGAATATGGCTTGTTTGAAAGCACTTTCACAGTGTAGCCGTCTTTGAATAGAATCTTGTCGCTGGAAGATGCTGCGTATACCAGGTCGTCTAAAACTTCAGGACGAGGCTCAACACCTGTAGATGCCAAAATTAACCCCTGAGTATCAGCGATACCGAATCTTTTGGGGAATACATCAGCCATTTGGGTGACAATATTTTGAAATGCCTTGCTTATCATATAAACATTCCTCCCGAGTAAAATAATTGGAAGCATACCAAATTTATTATATAATTATACAGCAAAAGTTTTGTTTTTGCAAGGCCTTTTTGAATTTTTTTTAAATATTTTGTAATTATTTGGCTTTATACGTATTTTTTCATATGCTCAAGAGCACTTTTCTCAAGCCTTGACACCTGAGCCTGACTGATTCCTATTTCTCCGGCTACTTCCATTTGGGTTTTTCCATGAAAAAATCTAAGGCTCAAAATATGCTTTTCACGTTGGTCAAGGTGCTTCATCGCTTCGTTTATTGCAATGTTTTCAAGCCAACTTTCATCAGTGTTTTTTTCGTCTTTCACCTGATCCATTACATATATTGCTTCGCCGCCGTCATGGTATACCGGCTCAAAAAGAGATACAGGGTCGCATATGGCATCAAGAGCAAATACTACATCTTTCTTTGGAAGATTAAGCTCTTTTGCAATTTCTGCAACTGTTGGCTCCTTGGAGTTTTGGTTTATAAGCTTTTCCTTGACCTGCAGAGCTTTGTATGCAATATCCTTTAGTGACCTTGACACCCTGATTGAATTATTATCTCTCAGGTATCTTCGTATCTCACCTATTATCATGGGCACTGCATAGGTGGAAAACTGTACGTTTTGGGATAAATCAAAGTTGTCAATAGCTTTGATAAGCCCGATACATCCTACCTGAAAAAGATCATCCGGATTTTCACCTCTGTTTGAAAATCTTTGGATTATACTAAGAACAAGTCGGAGATTTCCCTTTACAAAAGTCTCTCTTGCTTTCATGTCACCTTGTTTTATTTTAATAAATAACTCTTGCTTTTCTTCTCTTGATAATACGGGTAGTTTGGAAGTGTTTACTCCGCATATTTCAACCTTGTTGATCATTTTCTCCCTCCTATAGTTAAATGGCCGCAAAAAAAATTAAAGCGGCTATGTACAAAAAAGAGAAAATATTTATCAAAATAATTATTGCCTTATTTACCATTGTTTATGCATTCAAAATCATTGACGAAAGTTAAAATTTGTGCTAGAATAAGGAAAATAAAGGAGGCGTTTTTATGATCAAAAAAATATTTGCAGCAATAGTTGGAATTGGAGCGCTTTTTTGTGCAAGCTGTGTATTTGCACAGGAGGCTTTGTACACAGATATCGGAGCATATATCAACCACTATCCAATCAGTGCATATGCAGTTGACGGCAAAATGGTGGTAGTGGCAGAGGACCTTAGGGACTATGGCTTTAATGTAGAGTGGAATAATAATACAAGAAGCCTGGTTGTCACAAGAAATCCGTATGTGACAGGGCTTCAAAAAAAAGATATATACAAGCACCCGTATCCTACAGGCACTAAGTTTTCTGACATATATCCATCGGATATATCAGTGTATGTACATGGGATAAAAGTCCCAAGCTATGCCCTGAACGGCTATACGCTTATCCCTATAAATGATGTAGCAGACATTGTAGGTCAGGGAGTGTGGAACCCAGATATAAGAGCGTATAAAGTATGGATTGACGGACTTTCTATGTGCGACTATGCGCCACTTCAGGAAAGATGCAAAACTTTGTTCTATACATCATATTACGGACAAATACCATATCTTGATTTTTATGAGGATTTGGACGGTGACGGCACTCAGGAGAAAATAAAAATTCAGGTAAGAGAAACGTACAATGAATATGGATATGATGATTATCAGATTTCTTTGACCGCCGGAAATGCCCTTATGAGAGATATTACCGGCACGGGAGAAGATTATTCGGTAGAAGCTGTCTATCTTTTTGATATGATTCCCAATGACAAGGCAAAGGAATTTGCGTTTTTTATAACAGCAGGAAGCGACGATCCCTATATGGTGATTTGCAGATATTCAGGCGGAAGCATTAGAAAGCTTATATTTAGCTGGCATGACACATGGTATGATGAGTGG
>JAZUOB010000082.1:0-6597 GCA_045604425.1 Clostridia bacterium | reverse complement strand
GGCTATGAACGAGGGCGATGTTGTTCTTCTCGAGAACACAAGATACAGAAAAGAAGAAACAAAGAACATAGACGAGTTTAGCAAAGAGCTTGCATCACTTGCAGAAGTATTTGTAAACGATGCTTTTGGTACAGCTCACAGAGCACACTGCTCAAACGTAGGTGTCACACAGTACATCAAGACTGCTGCTTGCGGATACCTTATCAAAAAAGAAATCGATTTTTTGGGAAATGCAGTTAATGATCCTGTAAGACCACTTGTTGCAATTCTCGGCGGCTCAAAAGTTTCAAGCAAAATTTCAGTTATCAACAACCTTCTTGAAAAGGTTGATACTCTTATTATCGGCGGCGGTATGGCATACACATTCATGGCTGCAAATGGCATGGGCGTTGGTGATTCACTTCTCGAGAGCGACTATATCGACTATGCAAAAGAAATGATGGAAAAAGCTGAAGCAAAGGGTGTAAAGCTTCTTATTCCTGTTGATACAGTAGTTGCAAAAGACTTTGACAACAACGCTGAATCAAAGATAGTAAACGAGGGCGGCATTGAAGACGGCTGGCAGGGACTTGATATCGGACCTAAGACAATCGAGCTTTTCTCAAACGCTGTTAAGGATGCAAAGACAGTTGTATGGAACGGACCTATGGGCGTATTCGAAATGCCTAACTTTGCAAAGGGTACAAACATGGTTGCAAAAGTTCTTGCTGATATCGATGCTACTACAATCATCGGCGGCGGCGACAGTGTTGCAGCTGTAAACCAGGCAGGTCTTGGTGATAAGATGAGCCATATTTCTACAGGCGGTGGCGCTTCTATGGAATTCTTGGAAGGCAAAGACCTTCCCGGAATAGTGGCAATCGGCGACAAATAAGATTACCAAGCTTTATAGGATTCAGAAAAAAGGAGAATTACCATGGGAAAGTATATTATTGCAGGAAACTGGAAAATGAATAAGCTTCCTTCAGAAACATATGACTATGTGAAGGAAGTTGTAGAAGCTACAAAAGGAGCAGCTTGCGAAGTTGTTTGCTGTACACCTTATGTAAACCTTTCTGAAGCTGTAAGAGCAGCTAATGGCACACATGTAAAAATCGGTGCTGAAAATCTTCATTTTGAAGACAAGGGCGCATTTACCGGCGAAGTAAGCGCTGATATGCTGGTTGACCTTGGTGTTGACTACGTAATCATCGGTCACAGCGAAAGACGTGAATACAACAACGAAACAGATGAAACTGTAAATCTCAAAACAATAAAGGCTCTTTCAAAAGGTCTTATTCCTATCGTATGCTGTGGTGAAAGCCTTGACCAGAGAGAAGCAGGCATCACAATGGACCTTATCACAATTCAGATAAAGAAAGCATTTGCAAACATAAATGCAGATGATGCAAAGAAGGTTGTTGTTGCTTATGAGCCAATCTGGGCAATCGGCACAGGCAAAACTGCTACAGACGAACAGGCTGAAGAAGTTTGCGCTGCTATCAGAAATGTTCTTGCAGGCCTTTATGATGATGCTACTGCAAAGGAAATCACAATTCAGTACGGCGGCTCAATGAATGCTGCCAACTGTGCAGGTCTTCTTGCAAAAGCAAACATTGACGGCGGTCTTATCGGCGGTGCGTCACTCAAATCTGCAGACTTTGCTACAATAGTTGCTGCAGCAAAATAAACTTTTCAGGGGCTGTCAGAAAGGCTATGCTTTTTTGACATCCCCTTATTTTAGTAAAAGCAGGTGTACCCATGAAAAAGTTGTTATGTTTTATTATGATTATTTGCGCTTTTGCAAATACAAATGCGTTTGCAGCTCCACTGGGCAGCTCTTCCATAAGCTCACAAGGAGCATTTATAATGGACTATAACACAGGCGAGGAGCTTTATTCTTATAAGCCCGACTCCCCCAGAGCCCCCGGCAGTATGACTAAGGTTATGACTGTGTATGTTATTATGGAAGCGATAAAAAACGGTGAGCTAAGCTACGACACAGTGACCCGTATAAGTCCAAAAACTTATAACATATCCAGAAACTCACTTTATCAGTCAGTTCTTCCTCTTAATTATAATACTGACTACCGTGTAGACGAGCTGATTGATGTTGTACTGGTATATTCCGCCTGCGGTGCGGCTCTTGCACTGGGTGAGCTTTTATGCGGCAGCGAAGAAGCTTTTGTAAAACGGATGAATGCTACCGCATGGAGAATGGGAATTGATGCACAGTATTTCGATTGCATGGGTATAGCAAACAATCAAGTGACTCCAAGAGCCATGGCGACTCTTGCAAGATACGCAATCATGGACCACCCTGAAATACTTGATATAACAAGCAAAAAATCTGTCAAATTCCATGGCAGAACCTACTCTACAACAAATAAACTTCTTAATTCTTATTATTACCCCGGTGCCGACGGACTCAAAACCGGCACTACCTCTTATGCAGGCTATTGCTTTTGTTCTACAGCACAAAATGGCAAAGAGCGAATTATCACCGTGACAATGGCATCTTCCTCCGGCTCCCAAAGATTTTTAGACACCAGAAAAATGCTGGACTTTGGTTTTAATCAGCTTAAAAACAACAGATATATTTATACAACCGATAAAAAAGCATTTATAAATGGGAACCCTATTCCCTGCTTCTATACAAAACAAAACAGCCCCTCCACTATGATAATTGCAGAAGACCTGGGGGCATATGGATATGATGTGTTTTATTCACACCAAGAAAAAACACTTTATATAACCCACAACAGTGAAAAGCCCCATAGCCTTATCCCTATGGGATATTACGATAGTTTCCCTCCTATGATAAAGTTTATGAAGTATTACTTGCCTACTTCAGTAAAGGTAGTACTTAAAAAAGGCGAAACAAAAATTGATGTAAAAGGTGCTTTGATGCTGGACGGATATATGGCAATTCCCATAAGCTCCCTTGCACCGCTATCTGACGCGTATACAGAAAACGCAAACACAATAAATATCGAATACTAGGAGATAAATATGAAAAGAAAACTATTACTGCCAATAATAGCAATCATGATGTGCATGACCGTATGCCATGCCATGAACGGCACTGAAAAGAATATAAATGTGACAGTAAACGGGACAGAGATAATATTCGAAGACCAAAAACCCGTAATAATAAATGACAGAACTCTCCTGCCTATACGAAGTGTTATGGAGAGTATGAAAAAGAATGTAGTATGGGACGCTCCCACTTCTACTGCCATAATATCCGATGAAACTACAACAGTAAAGCTCACTATCGGCTCGGATATAATGGAGCAGACAGTATATGATGCGGCAAATGATGAATATGTATCGTTTGAAGTGGTGCTTGACACTGCAGCCATTATTATAAATAATCGTACTTGCCTGCCGGTAAGAGCAGTGGCTGAAGCCTTTATGGCTACAGTGGACTGGGATTCTGACACAAGCACAGTATTGATTGTAACGGCGGATTTATTATGCTGAGATTAAAAAAAACAGGTCTTTTGGCTATTTTACTTTCTTTATGCTGCCGGGGTGTGTCAGCAGAAGATATAAAGCTTTATAAAGACCGAATTATAATGAATGATGAAGCTGTCATTCTTAAAAACACCCCTTTCACCATTGGGAACACAGTATATATTGATGCAAAAGATATTTTTGAGACAGAAAAAGTCATGTCCCTTGACGCTTTTTCTGTTATGGCAAAGGGAAAACAATCTATAATTTTTTCAGACAGTCTTGAGCATATTGTAGGATATTCAATGTATTCATACAAACAACCCACGTTTTATATAAACCAAAATGAATATATTCCGCTTCCTCTGGCAGAAGATATACTGGGAGAGGAAATACTGGTCTTAGAGGACATTGAAACGCTAAAAGGTGCAGAGCCTTTTGGGGACGCACGTTATACCACCAAAAACGTGCTTGATGCAGGAAACTGCCTTGTCCTGAACAGAGAGTATATGTTCCAGCCGGTATTTATTCATGACAGACAAGCTACAGCTTATGCTGATATAATCAATTGTATAAAACAAGCTTTGCCAAAGGTGAATGTATACAGTATGCTGGTGCCTGACTCCTCGGAGATATACGCACCAAAAGAGTTTTATACAGCCCAGATGCGAAGCTTTGATATGATAAACCAAAATCTTTCACCGGATGTTTCAAAGGTTGAAGCTGCGAAAGCTCTTTTTTTACACAGCGATGAAAAAATATATTTTTCCACTGATCATCATTGGACTCACAAAGGCGCCTTTTATGCATGGTGTGAGTTTGCAAAACTGAAAGGCTTTGATATACCCGATCTTGATGATTTTGAAAATATCCCTTATGACTCTTTTCAAGGGTCGTACATTCAGCGTCTTGGAAACGGATACAAGGCAAAAGATATTCTTGATATCCCTAAAGAGACAATTGACAGATTCATGCCACTGTATGATACATCTGTAGCTTTGTATTCATCAGGTGATATGGAAAAGTTGATTGGCAAAGTTGCGCTAATCAACACAAAAAACAATACCTACAGCTCTTTTATCTCAGGAGATCATCCTCTTGCGGTGATAAAAAGTAGTGTAAATAACGGCAAAAAACTGGCTATCATAAAGGACTCATTCGGAAACGCCTTTGCTACATGGGCAGTGAATAACTATGAGTATATATATGTAATTGATGTTCGGGGTTTTGCCGGAGGAAAGCTCTCGATTTCGGATTTTTATTCAAAGACAGAATTTGATGACCTGATAATCGAAAGCTATCCCACAACCATAGAAAGCAAACAATTAAGCGGCTATTTATCTGAAATGGCTGATTAGTATTAAGGAGGAAACAACATGAAAAAACCAATAGCACTTATTATTCTGGACGGATACGGAATCAATGACACAGTCTCCGGAAATGCAATCAAAGCAGCATCTACTCCAAACCTTGATTCGTATTTTGCAGACTATCCAAACACTATACTTTATGCCAGTGGCATGAGTGTAGGGCTTCCTGAGGGTCAAATGGGAAACTCTGAAGTGGGACACACAAACATTGGTGCCGGCAGAGTTGTATATCAGGAGCTTACAAGAATAACAAAGTCAATAAAGGACGGGGATTTCTTTAAAAACCCCGCACTCATCAAAGCTATTGAAAACTGCAAGAAAAACGACAGTGCTCTTCATTTTATGGGTCTTTTGTCTGACGGCGGTGTTCACAGCCATATAGAACACTTATTCGGACTTATCGACCTTGCAAAAACTGCAGGTCTTAAAAAGGTATATATCCACTGTATCATGGACGGAAGAGACGTTTCTCCAACCAGTGGTGCAGGCTTCCTTTCTGACCTTCAGGAGTATCTTGATAAAACAGGCACAGGCGAGATTGCAACTGTAATGGGCAGATACTATGCAATGGACAGAGATACAAACTGGAACAGAGTTGAAAAAGCATATGATGCAGCAGTAAGAAATGTAGGTGTTATGTGCGAAGACATTCAGGACATGATGAAAAAGTCATACGAAACTCTTGATGAAAACGGCGCAGCTATTACTGATGAATTCATCATCCCTGCAGTTGTAACCAAAAACGGTGCACCGGTTGCTAAAATCTCTGCAAACGACTCTGTAGTATTCTTTAATTTCCGCCCTGACCGTGCAAGAGAAATAACAAGAACTTTGGTTGACCCTGATTTCACAGGCTTCAAACGTGAGCTTCTTCCCCTTTATTATGTGTGCATGACTCAGTACGATGCTTCAATGCCTAATGTAGACGTTGCATTCAAGCCTGAATCACTTACAAACACATTCGGAGAGTTCATCTCTAAAAAAGGTCTTAAACAGCTTAGAATTGCAGAAACAGAAAAGTACGCACACGTTACATTCTTCTTTAACGGCGGTGTAGAAAACGTGTACGAGGGCGAAGACAGAAAGCTTATCCCCTCACCAAAGGTTGCCACATATGATATGCAGCCTGAAATGAGTGCATACCAGGTAGCAGATGCAGCAGTTGAGCTTATAAACGAGGATAAGTATGATTGTATAATCCTGAACTTTGCAAACTGCGACATGGTAGGTCACACAGGAGTATTTGATGCCGCCAAAGCAGCAGTTGAAGCTGTAGACAAGTGTCTCGGCAAGGTTGTAGACGCACTTATGGCAAAAGACGGTAAAATCCTTATCACTGCTGACCACGGAAATGCAGATTGTATGGTTGACCCGGACACAAGCGATGTATTCACTGCTCATACAACAAACCCTGTTCCTCTCATTGTAATGGGTGCAGGCGATGTAGAGCTAAAAAAAGGCAAGCTTGCAGACCTTTGTCCTACAATGCTTGATCTTATGGGACTTGAAAAGCCTGAAGAAATGACAGGGGAGAGCCTGATTGAGGCATAACTTAAAAGTTGATTTTGGGAACGGTTAATACCGTTCCCTTTTTTTCTTAAAAAGTTAAAATTTTATGTTGAAATATTAAATCTACTGTGATAAAATATATATGTTATATACATTGAGACTTTTCTAAAGATTAGTTTTATGAAAGAGGGTATTTTAAAGTGAAAATCAATGTTATAAAAACAACTGCTCCCAAAGAAAAACCATGTATGGAGAATCTTCCTTTCGGAAAGTTTTTCTC
>JAZUOB010000081.1:0-7505 GCA_045604425.1 Clostridia bacterium | reverse complement strand
GAATATCAGTCACAAGGCTTTCAGTTGTAAGAACCATGCTTGCAACGCTTGCAGCGTTCTGTAGAGCACTTCTTGTCACTTTTGCAGGGTCTACAATACCTGCTTTAATCATGTCAACATACTCATCAGTAAGAGCATTATAACCAATACCCTTGGCCTGAGTTTTTACTTTATCAACAATTACTGAGCCTTCAAGACCTGCATTCGCAGCGATTTGTTTTACAGGCTCCTCAAGAGCTTTCAGAACAATCTGTACACCTGTCTTTTCGTCGCCAGTTGTAGAATCAAGAAGCTTTTCTACTGCATCGATAGCATTGATATAAGTTGTTCCGCCGCCCGGGATAATCCCTTCTTCTACTGCAGCCTTTGTCGCAGCCAATGCGTCTTCTATTCTAAGCTTCATTTCCTGCATTTCTGTTTCAGTTGCAGCACCTACTTTGATGACTGCCACACCACCTGAAAGCTTTGCAAGTCTTTCCTGAAGCTTTTCTCTGTCAAAGTCTGATGTGGTGTTTGCAATAGCAGTTTTGATTTCAGCAATTCTGCCTTGAATTGCATCTTGGTCTCCTGCACCGTCAACAATGATAGTGTTTTCTTTTTGGATTTTTACTTGTCTTGCACGACCGAGCTGAGCAATTGTTGCGTCCTTAAGTTCAAGACCAAGCTCTTCTGAAATAACTTCTCCGCCTGTAAGAATTGCAATATCTCTCAGCATTTCTTTTCTTCTGTCACCAAAGCCCGGAGCTTTTACAGGGACAGCAACAAAAGTACCTCTGAGTTTGTTTACAATCAATGTAGCAAGTGCTTCGCCTTCTACATCCTCTGCGATTATTACAAGCTTCTTGCCTGATTGAACAAGCTGTTCAAGAAGCGGGAGAATTTCCTGGATATTAGTTATCTTCTTGTCTGTGATAAGAATGAAAGCGTCATCAATAATAGCTTCCATTTTGTTGGTGTCTGTCACCATATAAGGAGAAATATATCCTCTGTCAAACTGCATACCTTCTACAACTTCGCTGTAAGTTTCTGCTGTTTTTGATTCTTCTACTGTGATTACTCCATCAGCTGTTACTTTCTCCATAGCGTCTGCTATAAGCTCTCCGATTTTTTCGTTTGCAGCAGATACAGATGCAACTCTTGCAATATCATCCTTGCCGTTTACTTTCTTCGCATTCTTTACAATTTCAGCTACAGCAGTGTCTACAGCAGCCTGAATACCTTTTCTTATAATCATCGGATTAGCGCCTGCAGTCACGTTTTTAAGGCCTTCGCGAACAAGCGCCTGTGCAAGAAGGGTAGCTGTTGTGGTACCGTCACCTGCTACATCATTTGTTTTTGTTGCAACTTCTTTTACAAGCTGTGCACCCATGTTTTCAAACGGGTCAGAAAGTTCGATTTCCTTTGCGATTGTCACACCGTCATTTGTGATGAGTGGAGCGCCGAATTTCTTGTCAAGAACTACGTTTCTGCCTTTTGGACCTAAAGTGATTTTAACTGTATCGGCGAGGCTGTTGATACCTCTTTCCAGAGCGTGTCTGGCTTCTTCGCCATATTTGATTTGCTTTGCCATGTTTTATTACCTCCCGATTATTCTACTATTGCCAATATGTCGTTTTGCTTTACAATGATGTATTCATCGCCGTCAAGCTTAACTTTTGTTCCGGCGTATTCGGAAATAAGTACCTTGTCACCTTTTTTGACACTCATAATTATTTCTTTTCCGTCTACGATGCCTCCGGGGCCAACTTCGATTATTTCAGCAATCTGAGGCTTTTCTTTTGCAGCATTTGTAAGAATAATACCGCTTTTTGTTGTCTCTTCAGCCTCACACATTTTGATTACTACTCTGTCTGCCAATGGCTTGATTTTCATTTATATCTCCTCCTTATAAATAACATGATATTCAAATACACAATTAGCACTCCCTTTCGTCGAGTGCTAACTGTATTATGAACTTTTTTGCTAAAATAGGCAAATTCAGGATATAGCTATGAATTGAAAAATAATCCGTTTAGATAAACAAATCTTCCGAATACTCCCAAAATCAGCTTATTCCTGCATTTTTCTTTAGTTTGATAAACTTTCCCAATCTTCAAGCGCTTTTTCATAAGATTGATAATCAATTCCGTCTGTGAGAGCTTTTATATCAGCTCTTGGGAAAACCTCCGGAGAAATGGTAGTTTCCTTTACCAAAACATCATTATTGTACAAATACAAGCTTGTATTTTGAAGAATGATTTTGTAGTTGTTTTCCGAGGGGATTTCAGTGGCTGTTGAAACTTGTCGTACCTCAGGTGTTTTTGAGGGAGCGGGGAGAAAGTTTGAAGTTTTTTCTTCCTTGGAAATTGATTGAAAACCTATAATTGCAGAAAGGATGGCAATAATACATAGTAATGATATTATGGCAGGTATATAAAATTTTTTCAAAGTTTTTGCACCGCTTTCTATTTTTATGTGTGTATAGTCTAAAAATTCTCATTGGCTATACTATTTTTTCCATATTGCAAATATTTATGCAAAAATTATTATTTTTTTGAAAAAGCACTTGAAAAAACTAAACAGTTCTTATATAATATAATAAGATTGGTTTATCCTTTTACGAATGGAGGAAAAATCGTGGATTATAGAAGCGATAGAGAAAGAAGATACGACTATATTCCAAGCGAAGAAGAGCTTCGCAGAAGAAGGTCGAGAAATACAAAACATACTCCTGCTCCTTCTAGAAGTCAGACACCCTCAAGGACTTCGGGAAGCAGTTCAGCACGGCCGCAGCAGACCAGACGCACCACTTCCGCGCAGACAAGAACAGGAAGCTCTGAAAGAGTTCAAAAACGAATCAGACAAAATGCCAGAAAGCAAAAGCGAAGCAGTGCACTAAAAGGCATCATGGCAGGAATTCTTGTTATCTTGATGCTGTTTGTGATAGTGGCTACAGGTGTGGGCATAGGTATGTACACAGCAGTGTCTACAGAAATCAGCGATATGAATATCAATGACCTTGCCTTAAATCATGAATCTTATATCATGTATGTAGACGAAAACGGCAACGAACACGAGCTTGAACAAGTAAAATCTTCTGTAAACAGAAAATGGGTAGCAGAAGAAGATATAAGTGAGAACTTCAAAAAAGCAGCAGTTGCCATAGAAGACCAGAGATTTTATAAGCATCACGGTGTGGATTTGAAGCGTACCGCCGGTGCTACTATAAAATTTGTACTCAGTAAGCTGGGATTTGGTGATTCCTCATATGGCGGAAGTACTATCACTCAGCAGGTAATCAAAAATATTACAAACGAAACAGATAAAAGTGCTACTCGAAAAGTCAAGGAGATGCTAAGAGCAATATCTTTGGAGCAACAGTTAGAAAAAGATGAAATACTCACAATGTACCTGAATATAGCATTTTTTGCAAATAACTGTTATGGAGTAGAAGCTGCATCAAAAATGTATTTCAACAAGTCTGCAGACGAAGTCAATATTCAGGAGGCTGCAACAATAGTGGGTATAACCCAGTTTCCCTCAAGATTTGACCCATATGCAAACCCTGAAAATTGTATCGAAAAGAGAAACAGGGTACTTGGCAAAATGCACGAGCTTGATATGATTACAAAAGAAGAGTACGACAAGGCAGTTGCAAGCCCCCTTAAAGTTGTGCCAAAAAGAAGCAACGCAAATAATACAGTGTCATCATATTTTGTAGACCAGGTTATAAGCGATGTTATCAGTGATTTGCAGAACAAAAAGGGATATTCAGCTGATTTTGCAGAGCAGCAGATAACAAACGGCGGAATAAGGATTTATGCCACAGTAGACCCTGAAATTCAAAATACAATGGAGAATGTGTTTGAAAACACATCCAACTTCCCAAGCTCCAGCGCTGAATCGGCTATGGTGATTGTAGATCCGTATACAGGCGCAATCAAGGGCTTGGTGGGAGGTCTTGGACCAAAGACAGAAATCAGAGGCTTCAACCGTGCCACACAAGCAAAGCGCCAGCCCGGTTCATCAATCAAGCCTTTATCTGTGTATGCACCGGCTATTGAGCTTGGTGATATAGACCAGTCTACTGTTATAGAGGACGAACCTATGACAATCGGAAGTGACAAATGGCGTCCTTCCAATGCGTACAAAGGCTTTAAAGGTCATATGACCATACATGAAGCTGTAGGACGTTCTGCAAATATACCTGCAGTAAAAGTTCTGGATATGATAGGTATCAATAAATCTTTCTCATATCTGGAAAATAATTTCAAGATTTCCACCCTTACATCAGCAGATAAAAACTATAGTTCACTTTCTCTTGGAGGACTCACAAAGGGAGTGACTGTTCGTGATATGGCAGGTGCGTATTCTGTATTTGTAAATAGTGGCAAATACATCCGCCCCTACACATATACAAAAGTTGTTGACAGTGCAGGAAATGTTATACTTGAAAACAGAGCAGACTCCACACAGACAATCAGAAGCTCCACAGCCTTCATTATGGCGGACCTTTTGAAAGAGCCGGGAAACAGCGGATATGGTACAGCACAAGGAGCAAAGCTTTCTTCAATGACCACATTCGGCAAGACCGGTACAACAAACGATAATTATGATAAATGGTTTGTAGGATTTACACCTTATTATGTAGGTGCTGTATGGTACGGATATGACACACCAAAATCAGTAGGTGGCTCTAACCCATGTGTATCTGCGTGGAAAAAGGTAATGCAGTCTATACATTCTGATTTACCTGACAGAGATTTACCTATGCCTGACGATGTGGTAGAGGTCACAATCTGTACAAATTCAGGTAAGGTGGCAAAAAGTGGATGCGGCAAGACAAAGGGCTATTTTGTGAGAGGCAAAGAGCCAAAACGATTGTGTACAGGCCATTTCTATGACGACGATGAGGATGATGAACCTAGTGAGAGTCCTGAAGCATCACAAGAGCCTGAAGGTTCAGAAAGTCCTGAGCCGTCAGGAAGACCAACACAGTCGTCTGCTCCGGAGTCAACTCATACACCAAAACCCACCCAGACCCCGTCAGCTACCAAGACTCCAACCGCTACCAAACCACCAACGCCGTCAGGAACATCAGTTCCCAGCAAGGAAGAGTAGTTTGAAGCGTGGATATAAAGAAAGGGAAGAATAAAATGAAGTTTAAGAAATTAGCATTAGCCGTTGGTATTATAGCTATGTCAGCTATGACAATGGTTGTATCAGCAAACACAAATGTAAAAGTGTATGTAGATAATACAGAGATTATGTTTGACTCAGCTCCTGCTATAGTAGACGGCAGAGTAATGGTACCTGTTCGTGCAGTGTTTGAAAAAGCAGGTGCGACTGTTGAGTGGAATCAGGACACAAGAATTACAACATTGAAACTTGATGATTATGAAGTTACAATAAAAGAGGGAGAGCCATTCCTTATCAAAAATGGCCAGGCAATAGCTTTGGACGTTCCGGCTACAATCATTGAAGACAGATTGGCAATTCCGGTACGTGCTATTGCAGAGGCTATGGATTTCGGTGTCACATGGAACGGAATAAGAAGCTCTGTGCTAATCTCCACCAGTGGTAAAGAATACAGAGCAAACAGCCAATGGAAAACAGGTTTCCACTCTCTCAAAGACATAGGCTTTATGTCATCATACAATCTTGATGATGTGAGATTTTTTGACCTGGACGGTGACGGTGAAAATGATGCACTGGCATTCATTCCTACAAAGAAATTGGCAGACGGAACAAAAGAAATCCCTGCACTTTGGATAAACGGAATGAATTTCAATAGTGTACTTAAAGAAGATATGGACCCCTATGCAGTAGTGGTTGCAGATGTAGTTTCAGATGACAAGTACAAAGAGATAATTGTGCTTTATAACAGTGAAGACGGCAAGTGTGCAGGCTTCTATAGATTTAATGGTGCGGATGTATTCCAGATAAAAGCTAACAATCAGGATGACGGTATGATATATTTTATCAACAATTTGTTTATTGACGGAGTTGAAAATATCATATCAGACGTTGACGGCTTCTGCTTCCTTGATAATATGATTTGCACAGGTATATATTCACTGGAAAACAGTGAAATCTGCAGATATATGCTTGATGTACTTTCTAAGATACAGGATAAGGAATTTGTACGCATCCACCAAGATGATATTCCTTACAACTATAAAAAAGTATCAGACTATAACAAAGGTGATTATTTAGATAACACATCAATCGATTCTGATGTAATATACTCAAATGATATTGCAAGCTTCAAGGTTATTGATTGCTATGTAGACGAACAAGACCCTGCAAAATTTGAGTTTTATGTAGAGCTTCCAGACAAGACAACAGCAGTAATCTGGCCCTACAACAACTGATAAACGGAGATACTTATGAAAAGAATAATGCTGCTCGCTTCAATGCTCTTTATGGCTATTACACAAGTAGCAACAGCAGGGTATATATATCCTGAAAAAAAGCTTACAACTCTTGAAGCCATGGGCATTAGCGACCTTAACCAAATAAACAGCGGATATGTGATGAGCCTTGAAAAAGGTGTTGCAAAAGAAATGACAGATGCAGAGATATTGTCTTTTTACTACGATGCCCAAAGTCAGGAGCTTAGCCGCAGAATTATAAAAAACCCATTTTCAGGAGTTGCGATTGTACTTAGAACAGATGAGGGAGATAAACCTTATTTTATAAACTCAGGAGTTCAGGTGGGAAAATTCGGAGAAAGTAATTATCTTTGTTATATACCATCTGAGGACAGCGATGCTGTAGGCAAAATATACACATCATTTATGTCCTTTAAAAATAAGTATAATCATTCTACATTTACTATCAATGATGAATATGACTATCTGGTATTTCCCGATAATCAGTGGGCGGTAGAGGATGTTTTATACAGTGCACAACATTCATTGTTGCCCTTTGAAATAATGAATTCCTATGGCAAAGCCATATCCAGAGAAGAATTTTGTATTTTGGTTGCCAATTATATTTCTGCCTGCTGGAATTATAAGAGTCTTGATGACTACTATATCCAAAGGGACATGGCGTATTTGTCAAACTACTTTGTTGACACCTTAGGGTGTGATAGCAGCATCAATATGCTTGTAGGACTTGGTGTTGTAAACGGCAAGGATGATAATCGTTTCGGACCCGGTGACGCGCTTACAAGAGAAGAAGCTGCGGTCATTTTAAAAAATGCGGCAATTGCAGCTGGCAAAGACCTTGATATTGGAAGTGTAAGCTTTTCTGATATGAAAAATGTTTCCAAATGGGCTGTTGATGCAGTGAAGGCAGTAGGCTCAAACGGTGTTATGAACGGAACTGACGGCAAGTTTTCGCCAAAGGAGTTTATTACCACAGAGCAGGCTATAGCAGGGATAAATAAGTTATTCAAAATACAAAGATAATGTCAAAAAATCCGCAGCCTTGCGGATTTTTTTTGTGTTTAAATGATTGAACGTTTACAAAATGTTCTTATGATTATTCTTGACTTTTTTTGGAGTGGAGGGTATACT
>JAZUOB010000080.1:0-2060 GCA_045604425.1 Clostridia bacterium | reverse complement strand
CTACCTTGTTTTGTAAATCCCCCGGCAAGAATCCAAGCTTTTCACCGGCTTCCACAGCAGGACGGGTAAGAATGATGCGGTTTACTTCTCTCCCGCGAAGAGCCATAACTGCTTTTGCTACAGCAAGATATGTCTTGCCTGTACCGGCAGGGCCTATACCGAACACTATGGTATTTTCATTGATTGCTTTTATATAGTTTTTCTGGCCCAGGGTTTTTGTCTTTATGGGAGCACCTTTTGAATTGATAGCTACAACGTCGCTCCCAAGCTTTGTAAGGTCAACACCGCCATTTTCTTGTATAACGGAGATAGCATAAAGGATTTTTTGTTCATCAATTATCTCATCTCTAAGCACATCCTGTACTAAAACTTCGATTACGCCTTCTGCATCTTCAACATTTTCTTCACTGCCTGATACTGAAAGTCCGCCGTCATGATTTGAAATCTTAACCTGAAGCGATTTTTCAATGAGTTTTATGTTGGTATCAAAGCTTCCAAAAAGCGCTGCTGTATCAAAATCTTCAGGAAGCTTTATTTGTCTTTGCATCATAAAATTATCTCCAATAAGTTTATTTTATCGAGGCACGCATACCCCTATATTTTCTATAAATTCCATTTGTGCCTTTACATATACCTTATTTCCTCTGTCCTCTGTGATATACTCCTGGCTTTGAAGTCTTGCTCCCTTTCCAAGCTTCGAGCCAATCCTTGCAGTCAGGTCACGCTTTGCCTGGTCTATCACCCATTCTCTAGGCATTTGAAAAATGTTTTTCTCAGCTTCAAGATATTCCTTTTTTGAAATATCAACAAAGCCAAAGGACCAAAGTTTTCTTTTTTTGACTATGCTGTAGTCATACTCAGGTGGCGAAAACAAATCAAACTTATGTTTTCCAAACTTTATTGTATACACCGTCTTGCTTTTTCCTGAAAATCGAGGTCTGTCTTCAACAAGGCTATACTCATCATCTTCGTTATAATAGGTGTATGCATTCACTTCTCCGTCTGCCCGAACGGTATATTGCTTTTTGTTTTCTTCGGGACCTACCTCTACAAGACCTGAAATAAGTACATCTCCGGCACTTACAACATTTCCAGGAACTATAGATGCAACTCCTTTTTTTACAGACATATCAATTATAAAGCCGTCTTTGGATGCTACTATATCACAAGGCTCATCGTCATCTAAAACTTCAGGTGGGATTATCCCTTGATGTACAGATACTCTTGCCCGCACACCGTCTACATACATCCAAGCCCAAGGCACATTATCCAAAGAATTCACAAGATGATTCTTGACAGCTACCGAGTCAGGCAAATCTTTTATTCTCATTCCCGGCTTTATACCAATATCGGATAAAAGCCCTATTATTATCTCTTCGTCAATCTCACCTTCAGAGTCTACACTTATATCCCAAAGATAACCCGATGAAATAATAAAAAACAAGATAAATATCAAAAAACCTGCCACAAATCCAATTCTTTTTTTATGCCTTGAAACTACATTATACAGTGATATATCTTTTTTGATTTTGATTGCCATATCATATTTTTTTGATATCACATAAAGGTCATAGAAATCATCAATAAAAACAGAGAAAACTGCCGACTTGCCGCCTCTGACATTATAAAGCTTTATACCTTTGTCCGCACATTCTGAGATGAAGCTGTAAATCGACACGCCACACGCTTCTATTATAACATATCCTTTTAGAAAATAAAAGAATTTAGATGAAAACATTTTTATTTTCTCCTATTTTTTCATATTTTATATACGGCATATGTACAAAATGCTATAAAAACTATGCATTTTAATGTTCGAAGATAATACTGTAAAACACACCATGAACAAGCAAGTCAAATTTATTGATATAAGAGATGCCGAAATCTCCGCCGCTGATTTTGATTATTCCAAACTTTGTCTTTATGCGTATCAAATCATCTGTGTATTCCAACAAGCCTTTGTGATTTTCAATATAAAGCTCCCTGTTTTCCGCAAATGACAATTTTGTAAGGTCAAGGACTGTTTCTTTGGGCACACCTGCATATTCAGAGATTTTATC
>JAZUOB010000079.1:0-1833 GCA_045604425.1 Clostridia bacterium | reverse complement strand
GCCTTCTTTAAACCCTTTTACAACTCCAGCTTCATCAAACACAGCTCCTCTTGATACGTTGATAAGAACAGGCTTGTTTTTGCATTTTAAAAGCTCTTTGTAGCCTATCATCTCTCTGGTCTTTTCAGTAAGAGGTGTATGAACCGATATAATATGGCTATTTTCCAAAAGTGTATTCAAATCAGTAGCATTTTCGTCAGGGGAGTTTCTTGTATATATAACATTTGCACCCAGTGCCTCTGCCGCTTTTGCTACTTTTTTGCCGATATTACCCATTCCGATTATTCCCCAGGTTTTGCCGGCAATTTCGTAATATACAGGCTCCAGCAGATTCTGAACACCGCTTTTTGTATATGCTCCTGATTTTGTATAATCATCATATTCTCTAAGGTGACATGCCAAAGACAAAGCCATTGCCACTGTAATCTGCGACACGCTGAAAGACGAATATCCCACCACATTACAAACTGCGATTGACCTTTTTTTGCAGTAGTCTATATCAATATTGTCATAGCCGGTAGCTGCAACGCATATAAGCTTCAAATTCTTAGCTCCGGACAGATTTGATTCATCCAATTTTATTTTGTTGAGTATGACAACATCGCTGTCGGATATATGGTCTTCTACCAGAGAGGGCGCTGTGGTTTTGTATATCACCGTCTCGCCAAGGCTTTGTATCATATCATATCTCATATCATCGCCCAACGTGGCACTATCAAGTATTGTTATCTTCATATCATCACTCCATAAAATTCCAAAAAGGGACAGGCTACACGTCCAAGTCGCGTATCCCATCCCACACAAATCATACAGAAAGCTTATTTGCTACATCAAGAATATTTTTATCAAGACTCTTTGTCATAGCCAATCCTTCTTGTATATCAATATCATCAATTTTGCCATCATAAACACGTACGATACGATTGCTTTTGCCATTTATAAGAAGCTCTGCAGCATAATTTCCCATCAAACTGGCTGTAACTCTATCACGCACTGTGGGGCGTCCGCCTCTTTGAACGTGACCAAGAATAGTTGTTCTTGCATCAATTCCGGTCTTCTTTTTAATCTCGTTTGCTATTTCCAAAGCACCGCCTACACCTTCAGCCACAATGACAATACTGTGTTTCTTGCCTCTTGCCTTGCCCTCGAGAATAGGTCTAATCACATCATCGTCAAAATTCCATTCATGCTCAGGAACCAATACAACTTCTGCACCACAGGCAACTGCTGCATGAGCCGCAATATAACCTGCATTTCTGCCCATTACCTCAATTACTGAGCAACGGTCATGACTGGAAGCAGTATCTCGGAGTTTGTCAACAGCATCAACAACTGTATTAAGACATGTATCAAATCCGATTGTATACTCTGAGCAGGCGATATCATTATCTATTGTACCAGGCACTGCGACTGTTGGAAGTCCTGCTTCGCACAAATCCTTAGCTCCTCTGAAAGAACCATCACCACCGATTACAACAAGTCCGTCAAGACCGAACACCTTTGCAACTTCATATGCCTTTAAAACTCCGGCTTTCTCCTTAAACTCCATACAGCGAGCTGTCATAAGTTCAGTACCGCCTTTTTGAAGAATTTCTGAGACACTTCTTGCTTCAAGTTCAACAATGTCACCGTTGATAAGTCCCAAATATCCTCTCTTTATACCCATTACGCGAACACCGTGATACACACCCGTTCTGACTACTGCTCTTACTGCAGCATTCATTCCCGGCGCGTCACCTCCGCTTGTAAGTACTCCTATTGTTTTGATTTTTGTCTGCATATCTTTCATCCCTTCCTTGAAAGTATGTTATTTTGCTTCAGAAACATTGATTA
>JAZUOB010000078.1:0-1642 GCA_045604425.1 Clostridia bacterium | reverse complement strand
GGCACTGCTAATTTTGTTATGAATAATTGTTGGTTTGCCGGTACAGTAACTAATACTGGCGGTGTGAATCATACCGGTGGATTAGTTGGTACTATGTATGTGGCGAGTGGTTATACTCGAACAATTAAAAATAGTTTATTTACAGGAGTTGTTTGTGCAACTCAAGCTGGAAGTAGACATATGGGCGGCTTGATTGGATATAGTACTGCCAGCGATACAATGACTGTTTCAAACTGTCTGAGCGCAGGTGAAGTACAATATCAAGCAACTACAACAGATGGAACAGCAAATAGTAATACTACTGTTTATGGTTTGATTGGAGGCTCATTAACAGGCAGTCCGGTGATACAATATACCTATGCAGTCGAACAAGATAATTTATCTTATTTCTATAGTGGCAAGACAAATTCTACCTATACGTTGGAAAAGACTGCTATATATGGAATGAATGCAATGGAACAGATGCCAGGTTTGTTTGTATCAACTGATGCAAATGGAAATAATAAAACATATTGGATGGTGACAGATAAAACACCAATTCTTAAAGATTTTGCAAAGCATGCAGAAGAGGGAGATTTGTCTCTAGAAGTCGATACTTCTTGGTATGATGGTTCTAAAAATTATGTTTTAAGTGATGTATCTGATTTATATGGCTTTGCAGTTCTTTCCAGAATGAAAGATTTTTCCGGTGAGACAGTAAAACTGGGTAAAGATATAGCAATACAAAATAGCGGAAACGCCGAAGACTGGGCTACAAGTGCACCAATATTTGGTTGGCTGAGTATCGGTACAGCAGATGTTAAGTTTAACGGAACATTTGACGGCCAAGGATATGAGATTGCAAATGTTTATCTTAAGACTTCAGAAAGTGAAAAAGGTCTATTTGGTTATGCAAATACATCTGCAACAGTTAAAAATGTTAGCTTAGTAAATAGTTATTTCGAAAGTACAGGCGGAGACATTGGAAGTATTGTTGGCCGTTCTGAAGGAGGTACTTTCGACAGCATTTACAGTGATGCAATTATCAAGTCAAATGCAGTGAGCAATATTGGCGGATTAATCGGTCATGTAGAAGGGTCAGCAAATTTTGCAATGAACAATTGTTGGTTTGACGGGGCATTAACCGCATCCAATGGTGGCAGTCATATTGGTGGTTTGGTTGGCTGGGTGAAAAACGAATCAAACGCATATAGCAGACAAGTAACTAACTGCTTAAATACAGGTCTTGTTTATGCAGTGAATAGTGCGTCAAAATATGTGGGTGGCCTGTTGGGATATAACAATAGCGGTGCGGGTCTCACATTGACAAATTGCTTAAATGTAGGAGAAATCCGATATAATAGTAGCGTAATCACAACAGATAATAATTCGTCAAAATATTATTATGGTCTGATTGCAGGACAGTTACAGAATGATACAAAGGTTACTAGTGTATACGCAGTAGTGCAAGGTGTGTTGCCAACTGTAGCCTATGGAAAAATACCGGATGCTTCTGTTTTGAAAGAAGTCGTGGAAATGACTGGTATAAATGCAAATACAAGCATCTCAGATTTGTTTGATTATAAAGATAGCAATGGTGTAACAAAGAATTATTGGGTTGTAACAGATGGCACACCAATTCTAGCGTTATTTGTTGAATATG
>JAZUOB010000077.1:0-7097 GCA_045604425.1 Clostridia bacterium | reverse complement strand
AAACCACATATTATAAAACAAACATAAAGAAAGGATAAAAAAATGAAGAAGGTATATGTATCCCTAACACTCTTGCTTGTATTTCTTTTAATTATAAAAGGCGAGGACTCTATAATGTACGCAAAGGACGCACTTTCTATTTGCTCTGATATGATTATTCCCACGCTCTTTCCGTTTTTTATCTGTTCAGGAATACTTATTTATTCAGGATTTTGCCAGCAAATATCAAAAATTTTCCAACCGGTAATGAGACCACTTTTTAATGTGAATCCCAACGGAAGCAGCGCTTTCGTACTGGGTATTATCAGCGGCTATCCTCTAGGTGCTGTCACAGCCTGTCAGCTATATGAAGCAGGGTATCTTTCAAAAAGCGAAACAGAAAGGCTGCTTGCGTTTTGTAATAATTCAGGGCCTTTATTTATCTTAGGGTCTGTAGGTATAGGATTATATATGGGACTAGATGTTGGGATTTTGCTGTACATCGCTCATATACTGGGTACAATTCTTGTAGGAGTATGTATGAGGGGGTACTCTTCCGGCAAGCATACTGCCCCCGAAAGCTCGCTTTTAACTGAAGATCTACCCTTTTCAAAAATTTTCAGTTTGTCTGTCACAAATGCAGCAAACAATATGCTGAATATATGCGCCACCATAGTGTTTTTTTCTGTGGCATCAAGGCTGCTACTTGGAGTAATTCCCTTTGATGTGCCACCTTTTGTATACGGTATTTTTGAATTCTCCGGCGGTAATATGTTTGTATCTCAGTGGAATGTGCCGCTAAATATAAAGCTTATATTCGCTTCTATAATAACAGGATTTGCAGGAATAAGTGTACATATGCAGGTTTTGGCTGTGACAGCAAAATACGGTCTGTCAGTAAAACCGTATTTATTAGGAAAAGCTCTGCACGGGATGTTCAGCGGGGCTATTTGCGTGGTGCTCCTTTATTTCTTTGATTTTGCTCCCGTTTTCGCAAACAGCGTATCCCCTACTGCGCCGTCTTTTGTGCTAGCCTCTGTTTATTGTATTATTTGCACTTTGGCAATCTGTCTTTTGTTTATGTTGGCAAAACTTAAAAATACATAAAAAAAGCGCCGAACTTTCGTTCGGCACTTTTTATTAGTCATAAATCAATATCATCTTACACTGTCTGTTTGCAGTATTTGTTGAATATGAGTAAATAGCAACTCTACTTGCGTTTATTCCCTCATATCTCGCTTCTCTGAAATCTGTTGCATCCAGTCTTTCTGTTTCAGCTTCGTCTCTAAATGGTGTAACCTGATTGTTGTCTTTATCAACTCTGTATATTATAGTATCTGCAGTAATGGTTACAAGTTCTTCTGTGGCAGGATTAAGCTCGCCATTTACAAATCCCTCTTTTGTGACACGGATTGAATACTTTCCGGCATCTTCGAGAGTTTCAAGAACGTTTGCAACTATCACACGACCATAGTTGCCATCAAATGAAAGCCAACCATTAGGTGATGCAAATATTCCTGTAAAGTCAGAATTGTTGTTGTCTATTGCATCTCTTACATCGTCATAGTCAAGTATCAGCTCTGCATTCACAAGACCAAGCTGTGAATCTGTTCCTACTCTGAACAGGTCACCAACACCAATCGAGCCAATATCAACAGCTGTATAATCATCAGACGCTGTAGGATCACAGTTTTCTGTCTTGCTGGCTGTGCGGTTTGTAAGCTTGTCTGAACCTGTATAATAATTTACATCATAGAGTTCATCATCGCTGCTCTCGTCAATTTTTGTAGCATGCGCTTTAGCCATAATAGAAACAGGGGTATTCTTCTTGACTGTAACTGTCTCTGTTTCTCTTCCGTATACTACAACAAGTTCTGCAACCTTTGAGTTGCTTACGTTATATGGTTGTACCCAATAGTTTGTACCAACTGTAAATGATGAAATACTCTTCTTTGCATATGATTTTGTTTCTGCTCTGTTTTGAGGAACATATACAAATGTTGTCGAAGAATTTACATAGAATTCACTATTAAAGCTGTTTGCACCTGAATATTTTGTGCTGGCAAGTGCTTTGAACGGAACTATCATTCCCTCTATAGCATTGCCGTATGATGCTGATTCAGCTACTGCGATTTCTTTTACATAGTTGCCTTCGATTGTAATTCTTCCAACCTGACAAGCATTTGTAAGAGTAACTGCACCGCCGCTGTAACATGCACCGCCTGCATCAGGAACTGCAAAGTTTGGTGTAATACCGTCAGCCGGCTTATTGTTTTGAAGGTCTACTATTACTTCATCAACTGTCTTTGTAGCACCATTATATTTGATTTTACCGCTAAGTTCATAAGTCTTCGTAGTATTTGATGATGGTACATATGCAATAAGCTTACCTGTAGTTTCATCATCGTTAAGAAAAGCTCTTATGATATATACATAGGGGCTTGTAGCCTGAGCTGTAGCCGTCTGTGTTCCGTATACAATCATGCCATATGAATCCACATAGAATGTACCTGAATTTGATGCTGCAATAGTAATATTATTCTGCTTGAAATATTCTGTAGCATAGTCGCTGACCTGGTATGTCTTGCCATTGATTGTGATATCACCATCAGATGATACCGCTGAAATCTTGCCTGTAACAGGTGTGGAATTAACCTTTACATTTACAAGTTTGCCATCAAGGCTTTCAGCTACAAGAAGCACATCATTTGTTTTAAGTGATGTGGCTGTTATAGACTGTCCTGACTGATTTGTAATATTTACAACTCGGCTGTTGTTGTCAGGCTCAAGTATTACCTGGGAAATATAATCAGCAGGCACTACATAGCCTTTTACAGGATCTGTTGTAAACTTAACCTTGTTTGATACAATATAGTCTACCGATGAAGGAGTCTTTGCTACAACCAAAAAATCATAGTCTGTAATCTCAACAATTTCGACACTTCCGTCGCTTCCGCTGTCTGTAAGCCTTACTTCACCATAGATAAAGTCAGTATCCGTAGGGTCAAGCCATGAAGCAACTTGTGACGCGGGATTTGTAACTATTTTGCCGTTGTAGTACACTGATGCTTTTTGAGGATCTACCTCTATATTCTTTCTTGCATTGTTTTCGTCATAGTACTTCAAACTACCTGATGAATAGCTGTAAATATCATCGCTGTTTACTGCAACCACAGTATTTTTAACAGTAGAAAGGTCAAGCTGGTACAATGTGTCAGGGGCACCTGATTTACCTTTTTTGTAGTAAACAACAGCCTCCTGTCCGAGATAATTTTCAATTGCTGTTTTATCATCGATATATGTTGTGTAGTCCAGAACAACAAATGAACCGTCACGAAGTCTTATAGCCATTTCATCAAGATAGAGCTTTCCTGAAAAATCGTTTGTAACTTTGTCTTCTACTCCTACAATCTTAGCTTCAACTCTAACAATTCCAAGGTATTCTTCCAGGAATGTTTTAGATGTAGCTTCCATACCAAACTGCATAATCTCTACATCAAGAACATTGTATACAAGCTGAGCCACTACGCCTCTTGATACCTTGCCTGACTGTTCACCGGAAACTGCGTCCTTTGTGATACCAAGGTCTGCTGCCTGTGCCATATATCCGTTTGGCCAACCACCTCTTGACTGTGCTATTGTCTCATAGCCTGCAGCACAAACTATCATTTTTACTGCCTGCTCATATGTAACATTTTCATCAGGACGGAATGTCTTGTCCTCAAAACCATTTACTATACCTCTGCCTGCTGCAGTAATAACATAAGGCTTTGCCCAATGACTGTCAATGTCTGTAAAATCATGGTTGCCTGTTGCATTCTCGTCAGCAGCGCCAAGAGCCACTGTCATTATCTTTGAGAATTCTGCTCTTGTAATGTCACCATTAGGCTTAAAAGAAAATGTGGAATCATCATTCTGATAACCATTTATTATTCCTAAATTTGTGAGTGTGAAAATTGCTTTGGCATTAGGCGTATTGTTTGTAACGTCTGTAAATGCTGTTTCTTCTGCATGAGCAATGCCTGAAAAAGTCAAACATCCAAACAAGCATGCCAGTGCCATAAAAAGTGAAAATGTACGCTTCATATCATTTCCTCCTTGCGTAATAATAATCTCTTATGCATCAAATGCACAGATCCACAACTATTATATCATTTCATTCATATCAAGACAATGGTTTTAAAACAAGAAAGTTATGTGAAATATTTATTTAATATTACTAAAAAAAAACAACAGTCATCCTACTCAACAGAGGACAAAAGCACAACCCCTCCTGAATCATTTTCTATATCCACATCAGCTACATGTCCAAAACTCTCCTGAAGAAGATACTTCGCACCACTGGAGGCTGTTTTATCAAAGAGCATTCTTTCAATGTACGCTTCTGTGCGAAGCAATGCTCTTTTTACCACAGTCTTATATCGTTTATCATTTTCAAGCTCTATAAGGTCCGCTTTTGATGTCAGTCCAACAGCATATGCAAGTGATGCAACCGTAGCAGGCTTTCTCTGGCTCATGACAGGTGCTCCGTTTTTGTCAAGAATCATATTTCCCTCACTGTCATACATAATCTCCGGCTCAAGCTCCTGAAAATATTTATCAACAAGCTCCTCCAAAGACTTGGGATTTTTAAAAAGTTTTTTCATACACTCACTCCTTTTTTGATATTATATCACAGCTAAAAGTGGAAAAAACATCAAAATCAAAAACCGCCAAATTGGCGGTTTTTAAGCAGTTAATATATTATCTTCTGTCTCCATTGAATATGAAGTTGACAAAAAATGTACGTCCCCTTTGTCACCTTTGTCAAGACGGGAGAACCGTCCCCTTGTTTCTGCAACGCACAAATAATGACATTTTTGCATCCCTACATATTATCTCATCTTCAGATTTAGATAGTTTTACTAGGATTTCTACAGCCTCATCTTTTCTGTAATTTAAATCTATACACATGCCACATGCCCATAGCTTAGCAATTTCTATTTCGCATAATATCATATTATCTAAAAATTCCTTCCAAGAATTATTCTTTATTAAATCTAATTTGATAGTATGTAATTTTTTTGCATATAAATTAGCACGTATAATATTATTTTGTTGGTGATATTTATGAACGTAAGTGGCATATTTTATAAATTTTTCTTTCATTATTTTATTACTCCAAAAGCTTTCAATACATTAATCCCAAAATTATATTGAGTTTCAAAACTTTGTCCTGCCAACCAGTCCCGTACTTTCAATCCATTTGTAAAGTCCTGCACGGAACCATAATACCCAGTAATTTTGGAGTGAATATCAGCACTAACAGCGTAAACATTGTACGTCGAATGGATCATATTTTCTGCAAAACCACTTTTTGTAATTTGGCATTGTTCAACAACATGATGCCAATGATAGCCAACACCTGGGCTTCCTAAATATTTTTTAAGCTGAGAAAATGTTTCGAATCCCATCGGGGCAGATGCACTTGCTCCAGTAATAATCTTACCAGCGGCAACGGCAACACCCGATTTTATAACAACAGCTCCACCAACAAAAGCTCCATAAAAAGAAGCATCAGTTAATAAGTGTGATTTCTCATTATCTTTCTTTGCTCTATCGACAGCTACTTTCATATTTTTTATCGATTGCAAAGAATTATTATCACCGTTAATAAGCGGGGATAAAATATCTGTTACACCTGTCCAATTCTCAACATATATTACATCATTAGCAATCTGTTCTTTAGCAACAAGTATATTAGAATAAGCAGTCCAATATTCATGCTTAGGTGTACCAGGAGAAGTCATTCTTGATTTATTATCAATTA
The DNA here is from genome assembly GCA_045604425.1 of Clostridia bacterium. Taxonomy (GTDB): domain Bacteria; phylum Bacillota; class Clostridia; order UBA1381; family UBA1381; genus RGIG9115. The sequence goes on along the minus strand of JAZUOB010000077.1, from coordinate 1,309 downwards.
TAGTTTGCAGTGCTTGTATAACTTCATCATAAAACAATCCACTTGGATCAATATAATTTACTGGATTGTTATTAGCATACACATACCAATTAATCCCGTCTTTTATCGGGTCTTCTGTTGTAAATCTGCCAATGCTAGCATCATAATATCTGTTTCTTAGATATATGTTTTCAGTCTCTTGGTCATAATACTCTCCGCAGTATCTAAACGGATTGGTATCACTGATATTTGTATTCAGTTGATTTCCAAAGGCATCATAGGTGTAGGTGCTGATTTGTTCTCCGTTTTCGTTGTAGAGTCCGACAACATCTGTATGTCCATTCTTCAGGTAATAATCAGAGCTTTCATTCTTTATACGTCTTGATACTCCATTGATGTCATACTCATATATGGTTGTGCCTGAACTATCTGTCTCAAGCACCATATTCCCATTATTCCATGAGTATTCTGTTGTATTGTTATTTACCGTCTTTGTCTTTCTAAGACCGTCTGCATGATATGTATATGAATATGTACTTTCAAAACCGTCTGTGATACCTACGAGTCTATTATTCAAATCATAATCATACACCATATAATCAGAATAATCATCAACTGCTGACAGGCTGTCGTTCTTGCCTGTTCCAAGTTCAAAGCTTCTGGACAAAATCTGATTGCCGTTATTGTCATAGTTGTAATATATACCGGTATCTTCTGAAATCTGTGCTATCAAACGATTGTTCAGGTCGTACTCATAGGTTGTAGTTTTGCCGTTGATTGCAGCCGAGCTTCTGTTTCCAAAGCGGTCATAGGAATATGCATATTCATTATTTACACCTTGTCCTGTATGAGTCTCGGATGTAAGACGTCCAAGCTTGTCATATGTATAGCTTTTTGTTATGCCGTCTGATGACACCTCTCCTATTCTGTTTCCGTCAAGGCTATATTCATAGGTATAGCCTGACAAAATATCATCCGAATACTTATTTGTAAGGCTTGGAGGCAAGTAGAGGCAAGTAGGGACGTGCCTATTTTTGCACGTTTTTTGCCCTCGTTATTGCTCCTCTCGATATACCGGTTATCCTTTCTAACTGTCCTATCGTAAAGCCTGCTTCTCGCAATTTGTTAATAATCTGATTCCTATTTGCTTTACTCATTCTTATTATTTCATTTACCTGGATACCATCTGTTATTTTTATTAGCTTTCTTCTTAGCTGTTCATCTGTTAAAATTTTTGTGCTTGATATATGGAAATCATTTTCCTCAATCGTCTTGTGGTATTCTTCAAACTCCTTAATGGATTCTTTTTTGTTTTCAGACAGCATTGATA
>JAZUOB010000076.1:0-2216 GCA_045604425.1 Clostridia bacterium | reverse complement strand
CATGGCTACGATCCGACTTAATCACACCGGTTCGGCCTTTCGGCTCGCGGACTCGCAGCTTATTGATGCTGATTACCGCCGGTGAGGAATTTCACCTCGCCCTGAAGATTTTCTAATATTAGTTAAGTATTATTCCCAGTTCCAATTCTGATCTTCACCATATTCAGCCCATACTTTGCTGTCCACATCGTTGGGGACATGCTCATATGTGTTTGCGCTTATAAGTGGGATTGGTGTAGACTCCGCCTCTGTCATGACATCACTATCTACCCTGAAGCTGATTACTTCAAGTTGGGGTTTTGTATACTTCTTCATTCAATCCACCTCCTATTATCCGGCTATATATGGTACTGCCACAAACTCTACATCTTTTGGAACAAAATTCATCTGTAATCCTACTTGAATTTTAGTACCCTCTGAGATGCTGGCAATATTCTCAAGAGGAGTATTCATTGTTGAAATAGGCTTATATGCCTTTTGAATTTCACCGTCTGTATTTTGTCTTTGGAACAAAAATCCCATTTCACCGTCAGATGTATAATCAAAAGAGCTTACGCATACATATGCATAATCATCTTCGCTGTATACTCTAAAAGTAGCATTTACATTTCCAAACTCCACCTTTTGCGAACTAAGACCGCTATGAACATGCTCACTCATACTGCCGTCTTTATTGACTGCACTGCCTATAACAAGCTTGGTGGCTTTTGTAGAAGCATTGTCACCAGAAATGATAAGAGTATATACTCCGGGTTCTATCTTATTGCCGTCGTACTTTATTCCAAGGCTTCCAAACTCTGTATAAGAGCTTGCTGTCTTTTGGCCTACATAGTAAAAATCCTCATCTGTAACACTCATAAGGTCCTCTGCTGACCATTCTCCCTTTAAAAGTACAACTGTAAGCTCTTGGTCATTGGAGCCTGCAAATTGTTGTACAACAAAAGTATTATCCTGATAGTTATAACTGATGTTTTCATTTATCTGAATTCCGTCTGCATTCGCCCCTAACGCTGTCATCAATACAAATATAACAGATAAAATCAATCCTCTGTACAAGGTCTTCATTTTTATCTCTCCTTTTGAGCATAAAACGTCATTATTTCATATTATATCATACACAAATATAAAAAGTCAATACAGACCAATCTCAAACATTTCAACAAATTATATACCTTTGTTTTGTTAGTTTTGTATATGTTAATGACTAATAAGATTTATTACGTCTTTATATGAAATAAAAATCATCAATGCTATAAGTAGCATAAAGCCTATAGTATGCACAAGACCTTCTTTTTCTACAGACACCGGTTTTCCCCTGAGCCACTCTATCACAACAAACAAAAGTCTGCCTCCGTCAAGTGCAGGCAGCGGCAACAAATTAAATACTCCGAGATTGATAGTCAGAAGAGCCACCAGATTCAAAACATAAAGCACACTGTCTTTACCGGAGTTTACAGCATTATCTACTTCTTTTACAATGCCAACCGGCCCTGAAAGTGCGTCCATTCCCTGTCTGCCTGTCACAAGCTCCCACAAGGTTCTATAAAGAAGCTTTACTACATATTTCGTCATTCTGAAAGAATGAGGCAAAAGATTTTTGGCATTTATCTCTTCCACCATTGGTGTAAAGCCTATAAGATATCTGGTACTTTCTTCAATTGTTCCCACCTTGTTTTCATCTTTGGGCATAGATTCTGAATACTCTATCACCGATGTATTTGAAACTCCGTTCAGCGTTTCTTCATAAAGAATATTGTCTTCTCCGTAAGTGATTTTTATATTTTGAACAGAGGGTGCAAATTTCAGTGTTTTCTTTTCTCCGTCTCTGTCTATAACTATTTCTATATCCTTGCCAGGCTCAATATCCGACATATAAAGATTGATATCCTGATACATGCTGACAGATTTATTATTTATTTTTATAATCTTGTCCCCCGATTTTATGTCCTGCATTTGCATATATGTCCCGGGAACAACCTTATCTATTTTATTTGTGTACACATTTCCCGTGCTCCAGGTAATAATCGCAAACAGCACAAAACCAAATATAATGTTAAAAAGCGCTCCAGCAACAAGTACAATTATTCTCTTTATACAGGACTGCTCATTGAAATTGCCTTTTTCAAGTTTGTTCTCCCCGTCTTCTCCGGCAAATCTGCAGTATCCACCAAAAGGAATAACTCTTAATGAGTACAGTGTTTCACCCTTTTGCTTTT
>JAZUOB010000075.1:0-1875 GCA_045604425.1 Clostridia bacterium | reverse complement strand
ACTGCAGGCATCTTTAAGGGTTTAAACAATCTTGTCATCATCAACCCTGCAAATAAAGCAATAGAAACTGATAATAATGTATTCAAATCGAACACTTCCTTATACATATTTTAATCCGCAAAAAAAGCACCGACATATCCGATGCTTTTTCTGGTACGCCCAGAGGGATTCGAACCCCCGACCTTTTGGTTCGTAGCCAAACACTCTATCCAGCTGAGCTATGAGCGCATATCAACCACTTTGACAATTATAACAAACTATCCGGATAAAGTCAATATTTTTTTGAAAGCATTAAAACTTTTTGTGTTTTTAGCATAATATATATCCTTTTTTACAAGCAAATTCTAACACTTTTCCAATACTAATTTTTCAAAAAATCACCTTTTGGAAGTACGCCTATATTATATTGTTTTCCACAGGTATTCATATTGCCTAATTTTATACCAACCATATTGATATCAGTACAAAGCAGCGCTGCTATTTGTTGCATATCATACTGTTTTTTAATCAAATCCAAAATCTCATCATCGCTTATCAAAAGCTCTGCTGCAAAGCAATTGGCTTCATATTCTGAACGAATGTTCATATCATATAGTTTGAATTCCTGAAGTATTTTTTTTGTTGCCATTTTTTTGTGCAAGATATGATGCCCAAGTTCATGCGCTGCTACAATTTTTGTTTTATTCTCATCCAGGTTGGCATTCATCACAATATATGGCTGTCTGTTCATAATAGTATAAAAACCTTTAAGCTTTTTGAATGATGAATCATACATTAGTTCTATACCCAAATTATGAATTATTTTAATAGGGTCTCTCGTCCCTTGTTTTTTTATCAATTCATTCGCTCTTTTGATTATGTATTTACTCATAAAACACCTTTTTATTTTTTTGAAGCATATTTTTTTGATTTCTTTTTAGAATCCAGATATATGGTCTGTATTCTGGTCATAAAACTAAGCATTTCTTCATCATCAAGCTTTCCTCCTGCAAACAGTGCTTCTGCACTACTGAGTATTTCTTTTGCCTGTATTCGTCCAATGCTTCCGTGAACTTCCTCTGCTTGTATCACAAACTCCTCTTTCCCGTTCATAAGAGAATCTGCGTTTGTACTCAAAACCTCAGCAATAGAGTTTACTATTTGAATGTTCTGCGGCAATCTGGAGCCTTGCTCATAATTAAGTATACTTCTGGGAGTAACTCCGATAAGCTCCGCTAATTTTTTTTGAGATATTCCCAATTGTTGTCTTCGTTTTTTTAAATTTTCTCCAAAACTCATTTTTATCTCCTAAAAGTGTACAGTTTTTCAGTTTTATGTATTGACACATGAAACATTGTTCTGTATAATTATAATAGTGAAATATTGTTCACCTAAATTATATACAGTTTTTCACTTTTTGTCAATATATAAGGAGAAAACAATGAAAAAAATAATACTTCACAGTGATATGAATAACTATTATGCTTCTGTAGAATGTATGCTGAATCCAAAGTTAAAAAACAAGTATATTGCAGTATGTGGAAATAAAGAAACACGTCATGGAATTGTACTTGCAAAAAACCAAGCCGCAAAAGCTATGGGAGTAATTACAGGAGAACCTATATGGAAAGCTCAACAAAAGTGTCCTAATCTTATCATTGTCCCTCCCCATTATGATGAATATATCAAATACTCAAAACTTGCACATCAAATATATTATGAGTACACCGATAAAATAGAACCTTTTGGTCTTGATGAATGTTGGTTAGATGTGAGTGCAAGCACCTCACTTTTTGGAGACGGCAACCAGATTGCTATGCTTATCAAAGAGCGAATAAAAAAAGAGCTGGGACTTACTGTATCAATCGGTGTGTCATTTAATAAGATTTTTGCAAA
>JAZUOB010000074.1:0-1500 GCA_045604425.1 Clostridia bacterium | reverse complement strand
TGACGATCGCACCGTTTTCCAGTATTTCTTCATACAGGCGCTCATTTTCACGCGGATAGACCACGTCGACACCACAGCCAAGAACGGCGATTGTGGGTTTTTCGCACTTGACACAAGCTTCGGCTGCTACGGTGTCTGCTCCATGAGCAAATCCTGACACGATTGTAGCGCCGGCTTTTGCAAGCTCACAGCTTATATTGTGTGTGATGTCGGTTCCGTATACGGATAGCTGTCTTGTGCCCACAACTGCTATAGGAGTGATACTGTCCCAGTCAGGCAAAGTTCCTTTATAAAAAAGCACTGAGGGAACGTAGTTGGAGTTTTTAAGCATTGGTGGATAGTCCATAGAGTCTACAGTAAGCATTCCAATATCTTTTTTTCGGCAGTCATCAATAATTTTTGAGGTAGATTCCAGACTTTTGTCCATAAGCTTTTTTACGGTATTTTCCCGAAGAAAAGTTATTTTCTCATAATTAGCAGCATCATATATGTTTTTTGGGGTTTTGTATATTTTTATTAGCTTTTGTGCGGTGTTATTTGTCACACAGCTTTGAAGCCACAAACTGTATATGATATTATCCATAATCCTACTCCTTGAATGTGTATATTATAAGTATAACATATTTGTCAATTATTGGGATACCATATAATTTTATAACTTTTGGCACAAAAACATTTCTTCATTTGTGCAAAACGGAAAAAAAGCACAAAAAAGCTCTGAAATGATAAAAATTTAACATTTACCTCTTGTATATTTTTTCGTTTTGATGTAAAATATAGGAGATGGAGTTTTGCAAAAATCTCCGTATAATAATGTTATATTTAGGAGGAATTAATCATGGCAGTTAAAGTTGCGATTAATGGTTTTGGACGTATCGGACGTCTTGCTTTCAGACAGATGTTCGGTGCTGAAGGTTATGAAGTTGTTGCTATCAACGATTTGACAAGCCCTAAGATGCTTGCTCACTTGTTGAAGTACGATTCTTCACAGGGCAAGTATGCTCTTGCTGATAAGGTTACAGCTAGTGAAGATTCTATCACAGTTGACGGCAAAGAAATCAAGATTTATGCATTCCCTGATGCAAACAATTGTCCTTGGGGAGAACTCGGCGTAGACGTTGTTCTTGAATGTTCAGGTTTCTACTGCTCAAAGGATAAGGCACAGGCTCATATCAATGCCGGTGCAAGAAAGGTTGTTATTTCTGCTCCTGCAGGCAATGACCTTCCAACAGTTGTTTACAACGTAAACCACAACACACTCAAGGCAGAAGATACAATCATTTCAGCTGCTTCATGTACAACAAACTGTCTTGCTCCTATGGCAGACGCTCTCAACAAATATGCACCAATCCAGTCTGGTATCATGTCAACAATCCATGCATACACAGGCGACCAGATGATTCTTGATGGTCCTCACAGAAAAGGCGATATGAGAAGAGCAAGAGCAGGTGCTGCAAACATCGTTCCTAACTCAACAGGTGCTGCTAAAGCAATCGGTCT
>JAZUOB010000073.1:0-7234 GCA_045604425.1 Clostridia bacterium | reverse complement strand
ACATGGCTACGATCCGACTTTACAGAAGGCTGTTATGAATATAGCCTTGGGATGCAGGATACTCTCAAAATAGGCGAGAAGTATGCACATGATATGATAGGTAACTTTAATAACTATTGTAATATTTTTTGTGATTGGAATTTACTTCTTGATGAAACCGGAGGCCCTAACCATGTAGGTAATTTTTGCGATTCGCCTATTATGGTTGATACCAAAAATAATAAAATCGAAATACATGACTCATATTATTATATAGGTCATTTTAGTAAATATGTAAAAAAAGGTGCAAAAAGGATTGGCTCAAGCAAGTGGTCTGATGTTATAGAGACAGTTGCTTTTAAAAATGCTGACGATAGTGTGGTTTGTGTCGTTCTTAACAAAAGTAATAAAGACGAGGAATTCTTTTTCCGTATAAATGGCAAAGTAATTGATGCTTTTTCAGAGGCACACTCTATAGCTACATATATTTTTACAGAACTATAAAAAGAGAATGTCGCATTTGTGCAACATTCTCTTTTTATTCCATATGCTTATGACGATATTCTCTGGGTGAGTATCCTGTATGCTTTTTGAACACTGTTGAAAAATAAAGGTTATCCATATAGCCACATCTTTCACTAACATTTTTTATGTTTATGAAATCGTTTTGTACAAGCAGCATTTTCGCCATATTGACTCTTAAATTAGTAATATACTCAAGAGGAGTCTTTCCTATATCTTCCTCAAAACACCTTCTTAAATAGTCTTTATTATATCCGGTTCGTTTTATGGCATCTCCCAAATTAAATTGTGGATTTGTAAAGTTATCAACAATTATATTTTTAAGTTCCCCTACGAAACTGTACTTGTATTTAACATCTATATATTTTGTAAGATAATTGCAAATGGTATCTAATAGGTTGTCGGCTATCTGCTTGTAATTAAATTCTTTTTCCAGTATGACGGTATAAAGCATGTTCATTAGCGTGATAATTATACCATTATGATCTTTTGTGATATGAACATGATGAAAGTTCATATTTTTGGCTTGTACAAAAAAATCAGAAAAATATGTACTTGAAAAAGCTTCGTGCTCTGCTCCCGGAGGGATTATTAAAATGTCGTTTGCTTCGGTATTATATTCCTTGCCATTTATTATAGTAGTACACTCTCCAGTGAGATTTAGTATTATTTCGTATTCATCGTGAGAATGGGGGGGATATTCTGTTAATAACACTTCTCGTTTTGTGCATGAAACAACATTCATTTTGAAACACCACCTTTTATAAAATTCTATTACAAAAAGTCGTTTTTGTCAATATATTTCGTCATAAAAAAATATTGATGAAGGATAACTGTCATGCTACAATCAAATTATAAAGTGGCATCGGTAAACTGTCACATATAGAAAGGATGATAATTATGAAAAAGTTAGTAACTGAAGGCCCAAAGAAAAATGTTCTTGTAGAGGTAGATATGCCTGTTATCGAAAAAGATACTCAGGTAATTATTAAAAACAAATATTGTGGTGTGTGTATGTCCGAGCATTATGATTGGGAGCATGCAGATGCAGGCAAAACTTTTGGTCATGAACCAATTGGTGTAGTTGAAGCAGTAGGAGATGCTGTGACAAGAGTTAAGGTTGGCGATAGAGTTACAGGTCTTTTTAGCGGCGGTGCAGAGTATGTTGTATCTGATGAAGAAAAGGTATTCCTTATACCTGAAAATGTAAAGGATATTGAAGCAATTGCAGAACCTCTTTCATGTCTTATCAGTGCAGTTAGTAAGGTTAAAATCCCTGTTATCGGAGAAAAGGTTGCAGTTGTAGGCTGCGGATATATGGGATGTGGTGCTATAAGCCTTCTTAAAATGAGAGGCGCATATGTTGTTGGCGTTGACATTAAACCAGAAGCACTTGAGGATGCGAAGCTTTATGGTGCAGATGAAGTATATACTCCTGACGAGCTTCCTGCATACTACAAAGATGTACCAGGTAGTGATATTGGTTTCCAGAGTGGCGGAAAGGGATTTAAACTGGTTATGGAATGGGGCGAAACAAATGAATCTCTTGACCTTGCTATCAATATGACAAGAATGTGCGGACAGCTTGCAATAGGTGCATATCACACTGGTGAAAAGAGACTTGTTGATGTTCAGCAGCTAAATGTTAAAGCTATCGATTGTCTTAGCACTCACCCAAGAGAAATGGACCTGAATTATATGGGTTGCATAAATGCACTTAAAATGCTTAGCGACGGTACATGGAATTACAAGCATGTAAAGACAAAGGTTTATCCAATTACTCAATTTGATAAAGCGCAGGAAGAACTTCCTGAAAAAGCAGGAAAGTATATGAAAGCTGTTGTGGATTGGACAAAATTTGACGGCGATGCATACATAATCGATTGATTGAGAGGGGAAAAATATGAAAATTGCAATTGGTAACGATCATGTAGCAGTTGATATGAAAAATCATATAACTAAGTATCTTGAAGAAAAAGGTCACGTAATAGTCAATTTTGGCACTGATTCATCTGACAGATGCGATTATCCGATTTATGGCAAGAAGGTTGCAGATGCTGTTGCCTCCGGAGAGTGTGAAAGAGGTATACTTATTTGTGGTACGGGTATTGGAATTTCTCTTGCAGCAAATAAAGTTAAAGGTATTAGAGCAGCAGTTTGTTCAGAGGCATATTCAGCAAGACTCACACGTCAACATAATGATGCTAATATTATAGCTTTTGGCGCAAGAGTTGTTGGTTCTGCCACAGCAGAAATGATTGTAGATGAATTCATAAACACAGAATATGAAGGCGGCAGACATCAGAATAGAATTGATATGATAGCAGCAATCGAAAAAGGAGAAATGTAATGTATAAAATAGGTATTGATATTGGTGGTACAAAAATCAATACAGGTATCTTTTGCTCGTCAGCAAAAAAGCTTATAGCCAACAAAAAAACTTATGTAAAAAACATTGATAATCTTTCTGTACATATAAGGGAAACAATAAATGAACTTTGCAAAGAAAATAATATAAACCCTAAAGAAATATTATCATGCGGCATAGGTATACCTGGAACGGTAAGTTCTGATGGCAAAAAAATTATAAAAGTTCCTAATATAAGCATACTTTCTTCTGATATAGTAGATTTGCTTGAAAATGAGCTTAAAGTGCCTGTTAGTTGTGTTCAGGATTCCAGAGCAGCGGCATGGGGAGAATATCTTTGCGGTGGTGGAATAGGAAGTAATTCAGTTGTGTGTGTCACACTTGGAACCGGTATAGGTACAGGTATTGTAATTGACGGGAAAATATATTCCGGAGCACTTGGATGTGCAGGAGAACTTGGTCACGTTACAACTGTTGAAAACGGCAGAGAGTGTGGATGCGGGAAACGTGGATGTCTTGAAAAGTATGCAGCAGGCAGGGGACTTGATATTACTGCAGAAGAGCTTTTAGGAGAAGGAAAGACCGCAGCTGACCTATTTGAAAGCGCAAAAGCTGGTGATGAAAATGCAAAAAAGGCTATTTCAGATGCCATTATTAAGCTGGGCTCAGGTCTTGTTTCGATTATAAATCTTCTTTCGCCCGATTGTCTTTTGATCAGTGGTGGATTGAGTGCTCAGGAGGAAATGTACTTAAATCCTGTTATTGATTACATAAAAGAGCATTGCTATGTGGCTGATAAAATGCCCGTAATCAAAAAAGCAGAGCTTGGTGATTTATCACCTTTGTACGGTGCAGCATTCATTCCTATGGAAGAAAAGAGAGAGGCTATACTTTCAGCTTCAATAATGTGTGCTGATGTGCTTCATATGCAGGATGCTCTTGACGAAATTAAAGATGCAGGTATTAGGTATCTTCACTCAGATATAATGGATAATCATTTTGTTCCAAATCTTATGATGCCTATGGAGTTTTTGAATAAGCTTAGACCGGCTACGGATTTGCCCTTTGATTTTCATATTATGGCAGAAAATCCCGAGTCCATTATTGAGAAACTTGACATCAAAGAAAATGATATTATTTCTATTCATTATGAAAGCACTGTGCATGTTCAAAAGGCAATAACACTTATCAAAGACAAGGGTGCTAAAGCTGCGGTTGCTATAAATCCAGCAACTCCCCTTAATGTGCTGGATGAAATCATGCCACAGCTTGATATGGTACTTATAATGAGTGTTAATCCCGGATTTGCAGGTCAAAAGATTGTTCCCTCAAGCTTTGAAAAGATTAGAAAACTTAGAAAACTTCTAAAAGAAAGAAACTTAGAGCATATTCTAATCGAAGTTGACGGAAATTGTAGCTTTGAGAATGTCCCTAAAATGTATGATGCAGGTGCAGATATATTTGTTGTAGGTACTTCAAGTGTGTTTAAAAGTGATATGACTATTAAACAAGGCACGGATAAATTATTTAGTTTATTATAGGAGGTAAATAAAATGAAAAAATTTAAAGTAGGATTACAGCTTTACTCTATTAGAGATAAAATGGAAGAAGATATGGATGCAGCGCTGAAGGCTGTTAAGGAAATGGGATATGATTATGTAGAATTTGCAGGTTATTTTGAAAAATCTCCTAAAGAAGTAAAAGAGATTCTTGACAAATATGGTCTTACTGCTATTTCTGCACACCAAAGCCCTGCATATTTTGAAGAAAAAGGCGAATTAGCATTTGCATATCTCAGTGAGCTTGGTATTAAATATTCAGCTATTCCGTGGTATACAGTAGATGAATACTTTGAAAACTGGGATGGTACAATTGAGAAGTTTGAATCACTTGGTAAGGCACTGAAGGATAAAGGTGTGCAGATGCTTTATCACAACCATGATTTTGAGTTCAGAAAGATTGGCGACGAAACTATAATTGATAAATTGTATGCTACAATCTCACCTGATTATTTACAACCTGAATTTGATACTTGCTGGATACACTATGCTGGAAACGACCCGGCTGACTATCTTGAAAAATATACAGGCAGAGTAGAAGTACTTCACCTTAAAGATTTTGTATGCGAAAAGCTTGGCGGTGGTCCTGTTTATGGATTGATTGGAGCAGAAGATGAACCTGCTAATAAAGAAGATAATGGTTTCAGATTTATGCCAATTGGTAAAGGAAGACAGAACTGGGATAAAATTTTAAAGGTTGCTGAAAAGATCGGTACCGAATATGTTATTGTTGAGCAAGATGAATGGTATGATGGAGATAGCTTGGATTTTGCAAAACAAAGCAGAGAATATTTAAGAGAAATGGGCATCTGATTCTAAAGGGGAAACATAATGAAGCAAATAATAATGGTTGGTCCTAAAAAAAGTAAAATAATCGAAGTTGAAACACCCAAAATAAATGATAATCAGCTTCTGGTTAAAGTGTCATATACCGGAATGTGTCATTCTGAATGGTACCCTTGGTCTATTGCAAAAGAGGGTCAGGTTTTCGGACATGAAGCAGTAGGCGTTGTTGCAGCTTGTGGTAAAAATGTACAGGGATTTTCTGTTGGCGACAGAGTTACCGGTCTTGGCGGCGGCGGATATAAAGAATATATAGTTATGGAGCCGAACAAAGCCTTTAAAGTTCCCGACAACCTGGAAACTGTAGATGCCATGGGCGAGCCACTTGCTTGTATAATGAGTGTAGCCGAAAAAATTGATACCGGTAAGATTGGTGACAGAATTGCTATTGTTGGCTGCGGATATATGGGCCTTGGTTTGATTTCTTTGCTTAAGGCCAGAGGATATGCTGATATAGTGGCAGTTGATAAAAGAGAAATTGCACTTCTAAATGCAAGGAAGTTTGGTGCAACAGAAACATACAAGCCGGAAGAACTTCCCGCTAATTATAAGCTTAATTGGAATAACTGGACCAAACCGGATTTGACTCGTGACGGACATTTGACTGATATCTTCAATACAGGATTTAAAACTGTAGTGGAATTCGCCGGAACTGAAGATGCCTTAAAACTTGCCGGTGAAATGGTAAGCGCTCACGGAACTTTGGGAATTGGCGGATATCATAATGACGATGTCAGGACTTTAGATTTTAAACTTCTTAATTTTAAAGCAATAAATATGATTAACTGTCATGAACGAAGAATTGATTATGAAGCTACTTTGGTTGAGCGTTCTCTCAAACTTTTGTCAAGTGGTCAGTGGAATTTTACCGGAGTGACAAATCATATTTATACTGCAGATGAGTTTGATAAAGCCAATTATGATATGGAAGTTCACACCGATAATTTCATAAAAGGTGCAGTTAAATTCGATTGATTAAAAAAAGTGCCCAAATATATTTTTGGGCACTTTATATTTTGCTAAAAAGTTGACAGAGATTGGATTTTGTATTATAATTACTACTAGGTTCTATAGATATATGATAGGAGAGAGACAATTATGAAGCTTATAAAATTAGACAGCGTATATAAGAATTATATCTGGGGCGGCACAAAATTAAATACCAGATTTAATAAAAACAGTGAGTTTGAAAAAACTGCAGAAAGCTGGGAACTAAGCGTTCATCCTGACGGTCCCAGTGTTATAAACAGTGGTGAGAATAAAGGTATGCTCCTATCAGAGTATATTGCTAAAAATCCAAGTGTTATGGGCACGTCAAGAAAAACTGATGAGCTTCCCATACTTATCAAACTAATTGATGCAGAGGATAATCTGAGTATTCAGGTACATCCAAACAATGAACAGGCAAAAGAGTGGGATAACCAAAATGGCAAGACAGAAATGTGGTATGTTCTTGATGCAGATGTTGATGCTGAAATTGTGTATGGCGTAAAGAACAGTATTTCAAAAGAAGAGTTAAAGAAAGCAATTTTAGATAATACTGTTGAAGAAGTTTTGGACAGTACCCCTTCAAAAAAAGGCGAGGTGTTTTTTGTTGACGCAGGGACAATTCACGCTATCGGCAAAGGAAATGTAATTGCAGAAATTCAGCAAAATTCCAATGTTACATATAGGCTCTACGACTATGACAGACGTGACAAAGAAGGCAATCCACGAGAGCTGCATATAGAAAAGGGAGTAGAAGCATCAAATACAGACAAAATTTCAAAAAGAGAAATACCTCTTTGCAGTGACAGCTCGCGTCTTGTTGGTTCTTGTGAGTATTTCAGTGTAAAGGAATTTGCAGTAGACGGCACTCTTGCTTTAAATTGTGACAGTAGAAGTTATCAATCATTGATTGGTGTAGATGGTGTTGTTGAACTTATAAATGATGATAACAACGAAACTTTGAATGTTGGAAATA
>JAZUOB010000072.1:0-3002 GCA_045604425.1 Clostridia bacterium | reverse complement strand
ATCAATTATCATCAGCTGCCTTAAAGAAAATTATGATTATGATGTAGTATCCGTATGTGGCGATGTTGGACAAGCAAAAGACACTGACGGATTGGAAGAAAGAGCAATACGTTCAGGTGCATTGAAATGCTACATAGAAGATCTTAGAGATGAGTATGTAAAGGATTATATTTTCCCCACACTAAAATCAGGTGCAGTGTATGAGGGTAAGTATCTTTTGGGTACATCACATGCTCGTCCGATTATTGCAAAGAGATTAGTTGAAATTGCACACAAAGAAGGCGCTGTAGCAATATGCCATGGTGCTACCGGTAAGGGTAATGACCAGGTGCGTTTTGAGTTAGGTATAAAAGCATTGGATCCTGACCTTAAGATAATTGCACCTTGGAGAATTTGGGATATAAAATCACGTGAAGATGCTGTTGATTATGCTCAGGCACACGGCATTGAAATCCCTGTTACAAAGAAAGATTTGTATTCAAGAGACAGAAACATCTGGCACATCAGCCATGAAGGTATGGATCTTGAAGATCCTTGGAATGAGCCACAGCTTGATTCACTTCTAAAGCTCGGAGTATCACCACAAAAGGCTCCTGATAAAGCTACTTATATCACAATCGGTTTTGAAGCAGGTGAGCCTGTGTCAATAGATGGCGAGAAGCTTTCACCAAGAGCACTTGTTGAAAAGCTTAATATTCTTGGCGGAGAAAACGGAGTGGGTATTGCTGATATCTGTGAAGACCGCCTTGTTGGTATGAAGAGCCGTGGTGTATATGAGACACCCGGAGGTACAATTCTTTACAGTGCACTTCAAGAGCTTGAATATCTTTGCCTTGACCGCGATACTCAGGCATTCAAGCGTATGAGTCATACTCAATTCTCACAGCTTGTATACGATGGTAAGTGGTTTACACCGCTTCGTGAGGCAATGAGTGCTATGTATGACGAAATGGACAAATATGTTACAGGTGAAGTGAGAATTAAGCTTTATAAAGGTAATTGTACACCTGTTGGTGCAAAATCACCTTATTCACTCTATAATGAGACAATTGCATCATTTGGTGATAGTCAGGAACTTTACAGCCATAAAGATGCAGAAGGATTTATCAACTTGTTCGGTTTGCCTCTCAAGGTCCGTGCAATGATGAAAAAGACAAATTCAATAGAAGATTGATTTATAACAAAAGTCCGCGGTATGCGGATTTTTGTGTTAAGAAAGGAAAGTAATTATGGCAAAGCTTTGGGGAGGAAGATTTCAAAAAAGCACAGATAAATGTGTTGATGATTTCAATTCATCTATAAGATTTGATTCAAGAATGTATAAGCAGGATATAAAAGGCAGTATTGCTCATGCAAAGATGCTTGGTAAGCAGGGTATAATACCTATTGAAGACAGCGAAAAGATAGTAAAAGGTCTTGAAGAGATAAGATGCGATATTGACAACGGCCTTATTGAGTTTGAGATAGATGCTGAGGATATTCATATGAATATAGAAAAGCTTCTCACAGAGCGTATTGGCGATGCGGGAAAGAGGCTTCATACAGGACGCAGCAGAAATGATCAGGTTGCTTTGGATATCAGAATGTATCTTATGGACGAAACTGATGTGATAATATCTTTATTAAATAATTTGAGAAAGTCACTGGTGACACTAGCCAAAGAAAATCTTGACACTATTATGCCGGGATATACTCATCTTCAAAAGGCACAGCCAATCACCTTTGCACATCATGTTATGGCGTATTATGAAATGTTTTCAAGAGACACGATGAGACTTTTGGATGCAAATGACAGAATGAATGTAATGCCTCTTGGAAGCGGAGCACTTGCCGGTACAACATATCCATTAGACAGAGAGTATGTTGCAGAACAGCTGAACTTTAAGGGTATAACAATGAACTCTCTCGACGGTGTGTCTGACCGTGACTTTTGTATAGAGCTTGCTTCTGCATTAAGTATTATAATGATGCATTTGAGTCGGTTTTGTGAAGAGTTGATTTTGTGGTCAAGCAATGAGTTCAATTTTGTAGAAATGGACGATGCATATTCTACCGGAAGCTCAATTATGCCACAAAAGAAAAATCCAGATGTAGCAGAACTTATAAGAGGAAAGACAGGAAGAGTGTACGGTCACTTGATGGGTCTTTTGACAACAATGAAAGGTATTCCACTTGCGTATAACAAGGATATGCAGGAAGATAAGGAGCCGATTTTCGACAGTGTAGACACTGTCAAACTCTGTCTTGATGTGTTTGCAAAAATGATTTGTACAATGAAGCTGAATAAAGATGTAATGTATCGTGGCTCAAAAGGCGGATTTACAAATGCTACAGACCTTGCTGACTATTTGGTCAAGAAGGGTATGCCTTTTCGTGAGGCACATTCAGTTGTGGGCAGAGCTGTGTATTACTGCGTAGAAAGACAATGCGCATTAGATGATTTAAGTATTGAAACATATAAGGAATTTTCAGAGCTTATAGAGCAGGATGTATATGATGCAATTAGTATGGAGACCTGCGTAAATGACAGAAATGTTATTGGTGGTCCCAGCATCGAGTCTGTGATGAAAGCCATAAATAAAGCTGAAGAAGATTTGGCTTAAAATATAAAGGAGTTTTTGCAACATGGGTGAAATAGTACGTTTGCAGAAGTATATTGCCATGTGCGGCGCTGCATCAAGACGTGGTGCAGAGGAGCAAATTGCATCCGGAAGAATTAAAGTCAATGGTGAAATTGTTCGAGAAATGGGTGTAAAAGTAGAGATTGGCGTTGACAAGGTGTTTTTAGACGGTGAAGAACTTAAGGTCACCACAAAGAAATACTATATTATGCTTAATAAACCTGCAGGATACGTTACAACTGTAAAAGACCAGTTTGACCGTCCGTGTGTTACAGATTTGGTTGATTTAAAGGCAAGAGTTGTGCCGGTTGGCAGACTTGATTATGAAACAGAAGGTCTGCTTTTGCTTACAAATGACGGAGATTTCAACTTTAGAGTCAC
>JAZUOB010000071.1:0-15497 GCA_045604425.1 Clostridia bacterium | reverse complement strand
AATTCATAGAAAATGCTGACGGCAGGCAATGGGCGTTGCTCATTGCCTTTCGTTAGCATATAAGAGGTATATTGTATGTTTTTAGAAGTATCATTAAAGCTGTTAGATGGCTTTTGGACAACATTTGAAATATTTATTCTTACTTTGGCATTTTCTTTGCCACTTGGCCTTATAATTAGCTTTGGGTCTATGAGCAAGTTTACTCCCCTCAGGGCATTGGTAAAGACTTGTGTTTGGGTTATCAGAGGCACTCCTTTGATGCTTCAGCTTATAGTTATTTACTACGGCCCCGGACTTGTGGGTACATGGGCACAAAAAATGATAGCTGCGGGTATGTATTCCGGACCTATTATACAGTGGCTTTCTACATGGCATGTGTTTGGAAGATTTTTTGCTGTAATTCTGGCTTTTGTTATAAACTATGCCTGTTATTTTTCTGAAATCTACAGAGGCGGGATAGAAAGCATTTCAAAGGGTCAGTATGAAGCAGGACAGGTGCTTGGAATGACCAAGGTACAGATATTTTTTAAAGTGGTGCTTTTGCAGGTTATAAAGAGAATTGTACCGCCTATGAGTAATGAAATTATTACTTTGGTAAAGGATACATCTCTTGCCAGAATTATAATGGTTTATGAAATCATTTGGAATGCACAAAAATTTATAAAAAGTGACGGCTTGCTTTGGCCGCTATTCTATACAGCAGTATTCTATCTTGTATTCTGCGGAGCATTGACTTTGCTTTTCGGCTATATCGAGAAGAAGCTCAGCTATTTCAGAAGCTGATAGGGGGGACTTTGATGGCAGTATTGGAAGTTAAAAACATATACAAAAATTTTGGCGATTATAAGGTCTTAAAAGGTATTGATTTTTCTATGGAAGAGGGCGAGGTTATATCTATAATCGGCTCATCAGGAAGCGGAAAAACTACTCTGCTAAGATGTATAAATTTTCTTGAAACCGCAGACAAAGGACAGATATTGGTTGACGGAGAAGTAATATTTGATGCAGAGAACAAAGAGCATCAAAGTGCAAAAGTTCTCAGAAAAAATCAGCTTTATTTTGGACTAGTGTTTCAGTCCTTTAATCTTTTTCCTCAGTATAATGTGCTGGAAAATGTGACTTTAGCACCTATGCTTCTTGCAAAGGAAAGACCTGACTATAAAGAAAATCACGCAAAAATAAATCAGGAGATAAAAGACGAAGCAATAGCGCTTCTTACAAGAGTAGGACTTAAAGACAAACTGGAAAGCTACCCTTGCGAACTGTCAGGCGGTCAGCAGCAGAGAGTGTCTATTGCAAGGGCGCTTGCCATGAAGCCCAGAATTTTGTTTTTTGATGAGCCTACATCAGCTCTTGACCCTGAACTTACAGGTGAAATTTTGAAAGTTATAAAGGACTTGTCAAGCCAGAGAATAACTATGGTGATTGTAACTCATGAAATAGAGTTTGCAAGAAACGTATCAAATCGTATTATTTTTATGGATAGCGGAGTTGTGGCAGAAGAAGGCACACCCCAAGAGGTAATCGATAACCCCACAAACGAAAGAACCAAAGAGTTTCTTTCTAAGCTTAGTGAAAGGTGATAAATATGACTGTAAAAAAAGAAGATACCATGAAGCTTTTCAGTGCCATTCTTTCTCTTGATAATATGGAACAGTGTGGCAAGTTTTTTGAAGATATTTGCACCATTAAGGAGCTTCAGTCTATGGCGCAGCGTCTAGAGGTTGCGGCTTTGCTCAGACAAAAAAAGACCTTTGCGGAGATAGTTCAAAAGACGGGGGCTTCCACAGCTACCATATCCAGAGTCAACAGATGTCTTATGTACGGCTCCGGTGGGTACAATCTTGTACTGGACAGTCTTGGCAAATAAAAATAAGCACCTGTCGTGCTATGCTGCGGCAAGTGCTTAATTTTTTAAAGAGGTAAAGAATTATGAAAAAACAATGGATTACATTTGTTTTGTCCATACCTGTGCTGATTTTTCTTGTATCCCGAATGACAGGGTTTATTTATGATGCAAAAGGTATTATAATCCCGCTGTGGGCAGAGCTTGTACTTTTGGGTGTTGGACTTTTTCCGGCTTTTATTTTCAAAAAAAAGGTATATGATTTTCTGGACTGTTTTGCATGGGGATTTTCAGGTATAGGGATTTTAATATATTTACTGTCAATCATTTTGTGTTTCAGGTATCCGGGAATTGCTTTTATGGGAGCGTCAAGAGAAAATATTTTTGTGCTTTTGGGTGCGGGTCTTTCTTTGGGTGTTTTTGTTTTGACATTTGCAAAAGGCATGGACACCGTTTTGAAAAAGCTCCAAAATCATAAAGTACAAAAAAAGGACGTTTTATTTGTTCTGGCAGCGGCAGTTTTACTCAATGTTTTAGGGGTTTTGTACTGCCTGAATATGAAAGAAATATTTGTGTGGGACAATGCAGGATATTTTACAAAAGCACATGAGCTTTCAAAGCTTGTGGGGTCACCAGAGCTTTTGAAGGTTGTATACCACTCGGTGTTTGAGACGGACTACAACTATATAATAGCGGTTCTGCCTGCTGTTTTTGCCCGTATTTTCGGCAATTCAAGACTTGTGTTTGTACTGTCTGTTATAAATTGTTATGTAGTGCCGCTTATAGCGGTTTTATATGCCGCTGCAAAGATAATTTTCAAAAAACCATATTCGGCTATTCTTGCATTTGTGGGACTTCCTTATATAATATTTGCGGCAAATACCGGATTTGTTGATATTGGCGGCGTAGTTTGCACTTTTTTGGCTACGGTTATTTTTCTAAGGTCCGACAAAGAGGAGACAGCAGTTGTTTCGGGAGCTTTGCTTGCAGTTTCTGTTCTTTTAAGGCGTTGGTATTCGTTTTATGCCCTTAGTTTTCTTGTGGTATCTTTTTTGTATGCCATGTCAAACAAAAAAATAAAAGCATGGATTTTAAAAGCTTTGTCCTTTGGTTTTGTGCTGTTGTTTTTTGCTCAGGACTTTGTAAGCACAAAGCTTTTGGCAGATTATAAAAATATGTACTCAGCATATGCTTTGGGTATTTTTACGGATATAAAAATATACACAAGGTACTATGGTGCGGCTCTTACGGCTTCTTGTGTTTTCTATGCAGTGAGAACCCAGATAAAAGCAAAGACAAAAGCTATGACTATGGAGATGTTTTTGCTCTTTCAGGCTGTTTTGTGCTTTTTGTTGTTTGCAAGCGTCCAGACTCATGGTCAGCAGCATTTGGCGCTGTATATCCCAATGTATTTCCTCTTAATTATGTCTATGACAAAGGGTAAATATATAGTTTTTGTTCTTTGTCTTTGTAGTTTTGTTTCGCCTCTTATTTTGAGAGTTCAGCCGAAGTCTATCAGTGAAATAAAGAATGTTGCACTTTTCCCTGACTTTTCCCAGTATCCGAAAGTGGATGAAAATGCAGAAGAGTTTTTAAAGGTTACGGAGTATATGGACAGGGAAATAGGAGAAAAAGGCAAAACTGTTTGTTTTTTGGCTTCCTCTGTAGAGATGAACTATGACACGCTGAAAAATGCAGAAGTTTCTCTGTCAAAAAAACGAAGCTCGGATATAGACAGAAGCGACTATTATTTGCCCATAGGCGACGTGGACAACAGAGACGGGATATTGCCGGCACTTTTTGAAGCTGACTATATACTTGTGCCCTCAAAGCTTCAAATCCATTTAAACCCCGAAGAACAGGAGATAATATCCGTTCCCTATAATGAAATAGTTGACGGACGCGGTATAGGCACAGCCTATGAAAAACAAGAAAAAGTATTTTATCTAAGTTCCAAAGATGAGATTTATCTTTATAAAAGAATAAGAGAAATAACAGATGATGAAATACAAGTTATAAAACAAAGATGCGAAAGCTTTTAGCTTTCGCGTCTTTTTAGTTTTATGGTTGCCACCGTCATATCATCACGTATTTTTTTCACACCTTTTATTCTTGAGGAATTGATGATATCCGATGCCAGATCGTCCATGGACTTGAATGGGTCGTCTGAAAGCTTTTTGATACGCTCCGGAGAAACAAACCCCATATGACTTCCCTCTGCACCGTCAGACATCATCACTACAATATCTCCAGGCTCCAGTTTTTTGCTTATGCATGATATATGTACCTCCGGCAAAATCCCTACAGGCAGCGAAGGTGAAAATACAGTTTCTACGCTGCGGTGTTTTTTTATAAAGCTTTTGGAAGCACCTATTTTATAGAACTCTGCCACACCGGTCATAAGATTTATTGACAAAAGGTCTACAGAAGAAAAGAACTCCTTTTCAATACCCATGGCCAAAGAAGAATTAACCATTTCAATGCTTGTTTTAGGCGAAAAACCGTCTCTCAGAAGCTCTTCAAGCAGTCGTGCGGTCAGGCGGCTTTCTTTGCCTGCTTCAGCACCGCTTCCCATACCGTCGCAGACTATTACATAGTACTTGTCTGTGCCCTGGCGGAAGTTGGTGATACTGTCGCCTGATACCACCTTGTTGTCTTTTGCAATCTGCATCATTCCAAACTCAATCTCGTATTGAAGAGAGGGGCAAAATCTCATAAGCGAATGGCTTATGTTGTTTCTGTATTCCATTTGTATACCGGTTGCAATAGATACCTTTTCAGCTATTGTGTTTCTGTCCTGTGGAGAGTTCAGCGCAAGAAATATCTCTGCCTCTCCCGTTGCAGTTTCAAAAGCACGGATATCTCTGGGGATAATCCTTGACTTTCTAAGCTCCTGAGAAATTTTTTCTTCTATATCAGGAAGCACTTTGAAACCGTCGGATATTTCGTCATGAAACTCGTTTAACATTTCGGATATTTCTTCGTACTGGCGAAGCAACATATCACGATTGTTTATAAATTCACCTTGCTTCAGCGTGTCTAATTTAAAAAGCTCATAACAGTGGGCAAGCTCCGAGAGAAAAATGTCTTGTTTTTTGCATAAAGCTAAAAATTCCCCGGTGGCGTTTGATGAGCTTAAGAAACCGTTTTGTTCAATAACCTCTATGAGTGAAAACAGAATTCTGTAGGTGTTTGCATTTTCACTGTGTATACAGTTTTTTGAATAAGGACAGCTGTGACATACACGGTTTATTGTGTTGTCAAGGACTGTGCAGATGTCCTTTGTGTGAAAGTTAAGACGTCTTGCGGTAGCGGCTCTGTAGGTGGAGGCAAGAGTTGCAAAACCACGGGAAGCATTTTCAAGTCTTTGGCACAGATAGTCTCTGATTTTTGTGTTTGTGCCGATAATATCAAGCTTTGCAGTTTTATTCATAAATATACCCATAGCTTTGTGCACAGTGTTTGGCGTTATGATAAACAGACCGCAGGCTATGATGATTTCTATAGGTGAAATAGCAATACTGTTTCCTATAAAAAGAGTAATTGTTGAAAAGCCGGCTAAAAATCCAAGGGCTACTCCGTATTTTTTAAAATGTCTCAGCAAGCTTGCAAAAATAGCAGAAAAACCGTACATACCCATGAGTGTGACGGCGTGTGGGCTGTTCATGCTGCATATAAGCCCTGCTGCAACGCCGCAGCTTGAGGCTATGGATAAAGGCATAGACAGAGCAATAGCTTCTATGGCATATGTGGTGAAAATCACAGGAAGGTCCAGATATTCGGCGGGAACTATCCCCGAAAGTCCTGAAATAAATATTCCGGTGCATACAGCACCGCTTATAAGCTCTTGTTCGCTGGGTGCTTGTCCTGAATATATAACGAGTATGGATGCTTTTTCAAATAAAACATAAAAAAATGAGCATATCATGCTTTCTATAAGTAACAAAATAAGGTTGTAGGTGTTTGCTCCTGTGTACGCAACATTTATAAAACCGCACAAAAACAGAGTGACGGCACATACAGTAGCCGACGTAAGTGTTTTGTCTTTATGGTCGGGTTTTAGTGCGGTATAAAGCCAAAAAAGAAGCATGGCTCCGATATATTTTACACACTGGTCTGCTCCTTGGGATGACAGAAGCCCCAAAAGCGCGGAGGCAATCCCCCAAAACCCAATAGACAGGTCAAAGGCTGCGGCAAACATAGCTGCAGCAAAAGGGCTTATCCCCATAAGTGAGCACCTTGCGGCAAGAAATAAAAGAGCACATGGCACAGAATCTGACATGGTAGGTTTTCTTTGGATTTTTGTTTGTGGTATATGTACATTTATCAGCTTGGGCATTTTGAAAATCGTTCCTTTCGTTTTCCCTGGTTTTTTTATATTGTATCATGATATATGTGCATAAACTGTCAAAACATGGTGTCGCATCTTGACAATAATAAGACGAAAATCTTCTAAAAAATACAATATTTTTGGATTAGGCGGGTTTATATTGGGAAACATAATCAAAAAAAGGAGACCTGCTATGTATTACAGAACAGATTTGGCGGTAGAAGCCCATGAGCTTTCAAAAAGAGAAGCAGAGGAGATTGAAGGTGTAAAATGCACCGTTGAAAAAAGAGAGGAGCTGAGTATTACCACGGTGGAAGTCCTTGATGAAAAGGGCAGCCGTGCTATAGGAAAATCAACAGGTAAGTATATAACCATAGAAGTCCCAAACATAAAGTATTCAAAAACTGCATTTGAAGATGCTTGTCATGTGCTGGCAGAAAAAATAGCATCACTTTTTGATATCAAAAACAATACTTTGACTTTGGTGGTGGGTCTTGGAAATGAAGATATAACCCCTGACAGTCTTGGTACAAAAACGGTTTCAAACATCATGGTAACTCATCATATGAAAAAGCATGCCCCGGAAATTTTTGGCGACGATGTAAGCTCGGTTTGTGCCATAGCTCCGGGGGTTATGGGAACGACAGGTATGGAGTCTGCTGAAATAATCAAAAGTGTTGTCCGTGATTTAAAGCCTGACCTTGTTATAGTGGTTGATGCTCTGGCGGCTCAGGACTATTCCAGAATAGGCGTTACGGTACAGCTGTCCGATGCGGGAATTCAGCCAGGTGCGGGAGTTGGAAACAACAGAAGCTCTATTTCTGAAAAAGAACTGGGAGTGCCGGTTATTGCGCTGGGCGTTCCCACAGTTGTGGATGCTATGACTTTGCTTGACGATGCTGCCAGAAAAGATTTGGAGCCTTTTGTTGTCACCCCAAGGGACATAGACAGCATTATAACAAGATGCTCAAAAACTGTGTCCGGCGGTATAAATCTTGCACTGCACAGGGGGATGACTCTTAGCGAAATAGAAGAATATGTCCTCTAAAATGTTGACACAAACTTTTAATTGGTGTAAAATGGAAGCTGCATGAGGAAAGGATGGATGGAATATGCAAATAAATAAAAGCATTAGTTTTGAATATATACCTATGCCTAAGCTTAAAACCTCTACAGTTGGTTTGTTTATTCATAGAAGACTAAATAAGGATGAAGCTGCAAAAAATGCTATGCTTCCAAGGGTTTTAAAAAGAGGCTCGGAGTTTTTGAAAGATAGAAGCGAGATAGAGAAATATCTTGATAATATTTATGGCGGAGACCTTAGAGGCGGCTGCTTCAAAAAGGGAGAAGACCAGATTATGTATTTTTCGGTGGAGTCTATCACTGAAAAGTATGTGCCGGACAAGGAGCCTTTGTTTGAAAAAATGATAAAGCTTCTTATGTCCATAGTATTTAATCCCCTGGTGGAAAACGGCGGTTTTTCGCCTTTGTATGTACAGCAGGAAAAGAAAAACCTGATTGAGAGAATACAAGCTCAAAAAAATGATAAGCGCACCTATGCATCCCAAAGATGTATCGAAGAAATGTGCAAGGGCACAGATTTTGCAATCCATTCATACGGCACTTTGGAAGATGTAGAAAAGATAGATGCAGCTAGTCTTTATGAGTACTATAAAGACATGATTTATAATTCCAAGATAGATATTTTTGTGTCCGGTGAGTGTGATGAAGATGAAGCTGTACGTTTAATCAAAAATGCACTTCCTGTGGGTGAATTTAGTGGCGGAGAAGTTGTTTTGGACGGCATTTTAAAGAAAGACACTCCTGTCACATATACAGAAGAGGTCATGGATGTGACACAAGGCAAGCTTTCAATGGGCTTTACTACAGGTGTAGACGGTGTGGGAGACGACTACTATGCCCTTATGGTAGCAAACAGTATTTTTGGCGGCGGCGCTCATTCTAAGCTTTTTAATAATGTTCGTGAAAAGCTTAGTCTTTGCTATTATGCATCTTCTTCTGTGGACCGTTATAAAACCTTGATGGTAGTCAATGCAGGCATAGAATTTGAAAATTATCAAAAAGCATATGACGAGATACTCTGTCAGCTTGATGCTGTGAAAAAAGGTGATATTTCCGAGCTTGAATACGTTTCCAGTATCAATGCTATAGTGAATTCTCTCACCTCTTGTTTTGACGACCAGTTTGCTATGCAAAGCTTCCGTCTGTCAGAAAAAATACTGAAAACAGGAGCTACACTTTTGGAATGTATACAAAAAATCAAGTCAGTAAAGCTAGAGGATGTAGTTCGTGTGTCACAAGGCATAAGACTTGACACGGTGTATTTTCTTAAAGGAGGGAATGTGTGATGCAAAAAATCAAAAGCAATGTTACAGGTGAAACCCTTTATTATAAAAAGCACGAAAGCGGACTTGATATATACATTATGCCAAGGGCTGATTATTCTTCAGGATATGCTATATTCGGGACAAAATACGGCTCTGTAGACAGCCATTTTGTAATCCCGGGAGATCCAGAAAGCACAGAGGTCCCTGACGGCATAGCTCATTATGTGGAGCATAAAATGTTTGACCAGCCCGACGGAAGTAATGTTTTTGACAAGTTTTCTGCTCTTGGTGGAAATGCCAATGCTTTTACCTCGTTTAATACCACAGCTTACTTGTTCAGTGCCACAGAGAACTTTGAAGAAAATCTGAAAGTGCTCATGGACTATGTGCAAAGCCCGTATTTCACAAAAGAAAGCGTGGAGAAGGAGCAGGGCATTATCGGTCAGGAAATAAAAATGTATGACGACAACGGCCCCTGGAGAGTTTTCTTTAATCTTTTGGGAGCACTTTATCACAATCACCCTGTAAAAAAAGATATTGCAGGCACGGTAGAGAGCATAAGTGAGATTACCCATGAGCTTTTATATAAGTGCTACAATACCTTTTATAATCTTTCAAATATGATGATTTTTGTCACAGGCGATTTTGACCCGGAAGCTATAGAAAAAACTATTTCCCGGTGTGTCAAGAATTCAGAACCTTTCAAAGAAGAGATAAAGAGAATATATCCTGATGAGCCTGAAAGCGTTTGCCAAAAGCTTGCAGAGCAAAGGCTCAGTGTTTCCATGCCTTTGTTTATGATTGGCTTTAAGGACACGGATACAGGTTATGCAGGTGATGAGCTTTTGAAGAAATATATAGAAGTGTCAATTATAAATAAAATTCTCTTTTCAAAAGGCGGCAAGCTGTTTGAGGGCTTACTTTCGGACGGACTTGTCAATGACAGCTTTTCATCGGATTATACGGCGCAGCCTGACTATGCGCATGTTATGGTGGAGGGTGAATCAAAAGATCCCAAAGCAGTGTATGACAGAATAATGAAATATATAGATGACCGGATGCAAAATGGTCTTGACAGGGAAGAAGTTGAAAGAGCAAAGAAAGTCATCTGGGGCGACTATATCAAGAGCTATAATGATGTGGAAGAATTTGCTCATGCCTTTATGAATATGTATATGGCAGATGCCATGTATATCAATTATGAAAATGTGTACAAAGATGTAACATATGAGGATGTATGCAGAAGATTTGAAAAGCTGTACAGGGAGGATAATACAGCTATTTCTATAGTAAACCCGCTATAAAGAGCAAAAGCCTGTGGCAGTAATGCCATGGGCTTTTTGCCTTAATTGTGTGTGTTTTTGGTTTTTGCACTATATATTGTGTGCCATAACATGAGCGTTTGCTGCTTAAGTGTAAAATAACCAAAAATGTCGTCAAAAAAACTGTAAGTTTGTACATGATTTTTTTGTCAAAAAGCTTGATTTTACTGGATTTATCGTGTATAATGGTATCGTTGTGACAAATGTGTATTGGTATAAATTCAATACAAAACAATCGATGAAGCGGGAGGTTGCAACCCTTTGAGGTTGGTTTTTCCGTGGAGAATGTCCGATTCACGAAACCGGGCGACAGTCACGTTTTCAAAACAAAAAACACAATCTGCTCCAAACCTGTGTGGGGGCAATTTGCGCTTTTTTGAGGAGAAGACGTACAAGACTTTGATGCCCAATTCTCCGAAAATCGAGATTGGGTTTTTATTTGAGGGTGGCACGAAACACCCGGAGGTGTGTGCAATTTTCATTAAGAGCTGTCGTGCGTTCACAATGCAAAAAAAATTCAAGGAGGGAAAAACATGGCAGCAAGCAAAATCAGAATCAAGCTTAAGGCTTATGATCATGCAGTTCTTGATCAGTCAGCGGAAAAGATTGTAGAAATCGCAAAGAGAACAGGTGCTAAGGTATCAGGTCCTATTCCGCTTCCTACAGACAAGGAGATTATCACAATCCTCAGAGCTGTGCATAAGTACAAGGATTCTAGAGAGCAGTTCGAAAGAAGAACTCACAAGAGATTGATTGATATCTTGGTTCCTGGTGAAAAGACATTGGAATCACTTATCAAGATCGATCTTCCTGCAGGCGTTGAAATCAATGTAATCCAAAAATAATCAACCCCGCAAAAAGTGCAGTAGCCTACGGGCTATGATGCAGGTCATGTTCGCACAGGAGTGTGAACCAATAACTGTAATAGGAGGAATTTTTAATGAAAAAAGCAATTTTAGGAACAAAGATCGGTATGACACAGATCTTCAACGAAGACGGAAGAGTAGTACCGGTTACCGTTATTCTTGCAGGTCCATGTACAGTAGTACAGAAGAAGACTGTTGAGACAGACGGTTATGACGCAGTTCAGGTTGGCTTTGGCGAAGTAAAAGAAAAGAGCCTCAACAAACCTGAGAAAGGTCATTTCGCAAAGGCAGACGTTGCCGCAAAGAAATATTTGAGAGAATTCAGACTTGAGGACATCTCAGCACTGAATGTAGGAGACGAAATCAAGGCAGATACATTTGAAGCCGGAGAAAAGGTGGATGTTACAGGTATCAGCAAAGGTAAAGGCTTTGCAGGTCCTATGAAGAGATGGGGACTCCACAGAGGTCCTATGTCACACGGCTCAGGCTACCACAGAGGTTCCGGTTCAATGGGTGCTTGCTCAAGCCCCGGCCGCGTTATGAAGGGAAAGAAGCTTCCCGGTCACATGGGTGTTGAAAAAGTAACAGTTCAGAATCTTGAAATTGTTAAAGTAAATGCCGAAGAAAACATTATTCTGGTTAAGGGTGCAGTTCCCGGATGCAAGGGCGGACTCATCACTATCAGAAACAGTGTGAAAGCATAACGAGGATTTTTGGAAAGGAGGATATTGAGTATGCCAACAGTAGCTTTATATAATATGGAAGGCAAGGAAATCGGCACAGTAGAACTTCAGGACAGCATTTTCGGCGTAGAAGTAAATGAGCCTGTAGTTCATGAAGTTGTGAAAAACTACCTTGCAAATCAGAGACAAGGCACACAGAGCACAAAGACACGTACAGAAGTACGCGGCGGTGGTATAAAGCCTTGGAGACAAAAGGGAACAGGTCGTGCAAGACAAGGTTCAATCCGTGCTCCACAGTGGACAGGCGGTGGCGTTGCACTTGGCCCTAAGCCCAGAGACTATCGCTATTCAGTAAATAAGAAGATAAAGAGAATAGCTCTTAAATCAGCTCTCTCATCAAAAGTTCAGACAAACGATATCATCGTAGTAGACGGACTCCAGATGGAAGAAGTAAAGACAGCAAAGATCGCATCAATGCTCAAAGCATTGAATGCTGAAAAGGCTCTCGTTGTGACAGCAGACCTTGACAAGAACGTATATCTTTCAGCTAGAAACATCAAGAACGTAAAGCCAACATATGTTTCACAGCTCAACACTTATGAAGTTGTTAAGTATACAAAGTTCGTTGTTGCAAAAGATGCCATTGAAAAAATCCAGGAGGTACTTGCATAATGAATTCATACGATATAGTAAGAAGACCAATTATCTCCGAGCGTTCGATGACTCCGGTATTTGACCGTGAAGGCAATGAAATCAAGAAATATACTTTCGAAGTGCCAATGAGCGCAAATAAGATTGAGATAAAGAAAGCCGTTGAAGAAGTATTCGGCGTTACAGTAGCTAAGGTAAACACAATGCACGTTCTCGGCAAAATGAAGAGAATGGGTAGAAACGAAGGTCGCAGACCAAGCTACAAAAAAGCAATAGTAACACTTGCAAAGGGTTCAAAGACAATCGAGCTTCTCGAGATGTAATTTTGAATTCTATGATTTGAGATAAGGAGTGAAAAAGGATAATGGCTATTAAAAAGTATAATCCTACTTCGCCTGCCAGAAGATTTATGACTGTAAGTGATTTCTCAGAGATCACAAAGTTTGAGCCTGAACGTTCATTGCTTGCAAAGAAAAAGAAGAACGCAGGTAGAAACTCATACGGTAGAATTACAGTTCGTCACAGAGGCGGCGGAAACAGAAAGAAATACAGAATTATTGACTTTAAGAGAAATAAGGACGGAATGACAGCTACTGTTATCGGTATCGAGTACGATCCAAACAGATCAGCAAACATCGCTCTTATTCAATATGAAGACGGAACAAAAGCTTATATACTTGCTCCTCAGGGTCTTACTGACGGCGACAAGGTAGTAAGCGGCCCCGGCGCAGATATCAAGCCAGGTAATGCACTTTTCATAAAGGACATTCCCGTAGGTACTCTTATTCACAACATTGAGCTTTATCCCGGAAAGGGCGGACAGCTTGTTCGTTCAGCAGGCGTAAGCGCACAGCTTATGGCTAAAGAGGGCGATTATGCTCAGGTAAGACTTCCAAGCGGCGAAGTTCGTATGATAAGACTTAATTGTAAGGCGACAATCGGCGTAATCGGCAACGAACAGCATGAAAATATTTCTATCGGTAAAGCCGGCAGAAAGCGTCATATGGGTTGGAGACCTACTGTTCGAGGCGTTGTTATGAACCCGAACGATCACCCACACGGCGGTGGTGAAGGTAAGTCACCTATCGGTCGTCCTGCACCTGTTACCCCTTGGGGCAAGCCTGCACTCGGCCTGAAGACAAGAAAGAAAAAGAACAGATCAAACAAGTTTATCATAAAGAGAAGAAACGACAAATAATTAAGTTTTATTGTTTCCGAGAGGAGGAATATAAATGGGTAGATCACTCAAAAAGGGACCTTTCGTTGAAGAACGTCTTATGAAAAGAATAGACGCTATGAATGCTGCTAACGAAAAGAAGGTTATCAAGACCTGGTCAAGAGCATCAACGATTTTTCCTGAAATGGTAGGTCATACTATTGCTGTTCATGACGGCAGAAAACATGTTCCGGTATTTATCAGTGAGGATATGGTCGGTCACAGACTCGGCGAATTTGCTCCTACAAGAACCTTTAAAGGTCATGCCGGTGCTAAAACATCCAGATAATTTATTTATATAGAAGATAAATTGCCTATAAATCGAAAGGAGGTTTCCGGTAATGGAAGCACGCGCAGTATTAAGATATGCTCGTATATCACCCAGAAAGATGAAGATTGTGCTTGATCTTATCAGAAATAAGCCTGTAAACGTGGCTATGGGTATACTCAGAAATACTCCAAAAGCAGCAAGCGAATATCTTGAAAAGCTTTTGGCATCAGCAATTGCAAATGCTGAGAACAATCATAATTTAGATAAGAAGAAATTATACGTTGCAGAGTGTTTTGCAACACAAGGCCCAACTCTCAAGAGAATCAGACCGAGAGCGCAGGGCAGAGCATTCAGAATCATGAAAAAGACAAGTCATGTGACTATGGTTTTGAAGGAAATGCAAGACTAATCAGAAAAGGAGGTTCATTATGGGACAGAAAGTAAATCCGCACGGTCTTAGAGTCGGTATCATCAAAGATTGGGATTCTAAGTGGATTGCAGGAAAGAAAGAGTTCGGAGACCAGTTGGTTGAAGATTACAATATCAGAAAATTTGTCAAGAAAGCTTGCTATGATGCAGGAGTTGCCAAGATTGCTATCGAAAGAAAGCAGAAGAAAGTATACGTTACAATCTATGCTGCAAAACCGGGTATAGTGATTGGTAAAGGCGGCGCTGAATGTGACAAGCTCAAGGCAAACCTTGCTAAAATGACAGGCAAAGCTGTAATCGTGAATATCATGGAAGTTAAATCACCTGATACAAACGCACAGCTCGTTGCTGAAAATATTGCTGCTCAGCTCGAAAGACGTGTATCTTTCAGACGTGCTATGAAGCAGGTTATGGGACGTGCTATGAAGCTTGGATGCCGCGGTATCAAGGCTGCAGTATCAGGCAGAGTAGGTGGCGCAGAAATCGCAAGAACAGAACAGTATCACGAGGGTACAATTCCCCTTCAGACACTTCGTGCAGATATCGATTATGGTTTTGCTGAAGCAAAGACAACATACGGTATCCTTGGCGTAAAGGTTTGGATCTACAAGGGTGAAGTATTCAACGATGCAAAGAAGTCTGTAGGCGAAAAGCGTGAAAGACGCGAAAGAAGACCCCGTTCTGACAGAAAGCCGAAGGGAGGCAGACAATAATGTTATTACCTAAGAGAGTTAAGTATAGAAGAGTAATGCGCGGTAGAATGAAAGGAAAAGCAACACGCGGCAACGTGGTTTCCAATGGCGAATTTGGTTTGCAGGCACTTGAACCCGCATGGATTACTTCAAGACAGATTGAGGCTGCCCGTATCGCTATGACAAGATATACAAAGCGTGGCGGTAAAGTATGGATAAAGATTTTCCCGGATAAGCCTATTACAAGAAAGCCCGCAGAAACTCGAATGGGTTCAGGTAAAGGTTCACCTGAGTACTGGGTAGCAGTAGTTAAGCCCGGCAGAGTAATGTTTGAAATCGGCGGCGTTAGCGAAGAGGTAGCACGTGAAGCGCTTCGTCTTGCTATGCACAAACTTCCTATCAAGTGTAAGTTTGTAAAACGTGAAGCAGAGGATGGTGAATAAGATGAAGATAAATGAGGTTAGAGAATTATCAACAGCTGAACTCGAAGAAAAGCTTGCTGAAATGAAGCAGGAACTTTTCAACCTTAGATTTCAGAAAGCTGTAAATCAGCTTGAAAATCCGAAGAAGATCGGTGACGTAAAGAAGACTATCGCTCGTATCTTGACAATTATTCACGAGAGAGATAACGAGGATTCCGCTAACTAATTTAGCGGCGGTTACGTTAGTTATAAAAAGCATTGTTCTGTGAAAGGAGGAGGCTAACGTGGAAAGAAATAACCGTAAGGTTAAAATCGGTAAAGTAATAAGCAACAAGATGGACAAAACAATCGTTGTTGCAATCGAATACAGTGTAAAGCACCCGCTTTACGGCAAAGTTGTAAAACGTACCTACAAGCTCAA
>JAZUOB010000070.1:0-2247 GCA_045604425.1 Clostridia bacterium | reverse complement strand
AAATCCATTTTTATCCCTCCTTTACATATAATGGTATCAAAAAAAGTGTCCTAAATAAAGGACACTTCATTTTATGCATTTATATAACACATTATGGTGCCTACAACATTAAACAGCACACCATACAAAGTCAGGAGCATAAGACCTTTTGAATGTTTTTCTTCTATAGAGCCGGACAGCACTATAATCATGAGTGCCAGCGGCAGACAATCATTTGTGTATCTGTTGCCAAACTGCCATCCGCCCATGGTCTTGTGAAGAGTGGTAAACAAAAGTTCCAGTAGAATGCAAACAACAGATGCTGTTTTTAATGCTGTGTTTGTTTTGAAATTTCTGAAAAAACAATAAACAGCATAAAGAAATACCGGACTTGCCAAAAATATGTTCATGCCGTTAAATCTTTGCATAACCAGTCTTCCGTTTTCAGCAATATCGGGAAGCCGGATAAGAGAATATAGGTTTTCTTTTAAATATGATATATGAAACTGACCATTTAAAGCTTCTGTAAATTCCGGAAGATAATTATGCCCAAACTCAAATATATTTCCAAAACGGGCATAATTCAGCCACATATAAAAAGCACCAAGCAAAACAGCTCCCGAGAATATATATGGCTTTCTTATAAGCTCTGTATACCCCTGATTTTTAGCAAGAAGCATGCACAAAACCGGCAGATATACTATTTGAAAAGGTCTGCAGCCAATAGCCATTGACCAGAACAAAAATGCAAGAGTTCCTTGTTTTCTGGATGCAAACAATAGTGCCAGGACAGAAAAAGTAAAACACATATTCTGTGCGATAAACCATACCCAAGGTGTCACTGACACAAACAGCATATTAGAGCCGCAGGTCATCAGAATAGAAAGTATAAAAGAAATCTTTGACGAAAAATCATTGGATATACATAACTTGTAGCAAGTCAGCGCGCCGCCTACTGCAAATAACAGAGCAATCAAGCCTTCCGGCACCGGTATACCCAAAAGTACCAGCGGGAAATACAAAACACTTGGAAAAGGCGGAAAGCTTACAAAAAATCTATAGTCGTATTCAGCAAGTTCCAGATGTGAATAATTTCTGCCAAGGTCAAAGCTTCCGTCTTTCCAAGCCTCAGCCTGAAGCACATATGAATTGTATGGGTTAGTGACAAAAGGGGAGTTGCCTGCGTACGCCCACACTATACAATGTACTAAAATTACAACAGCGGCGATATAAAAATAAGTAATATCGCCGCCTGAAAACTTTTTCTTAATCATACGTTGAACCTGAACAGAACAATGTCGCCGTCTTTCATGACATATTCCTTGCCCTCTGAACGAACAAGCCCCTTTTCTTTTGCAGCAGCCATTGTGCCGCACTCAATAAGGTCTGTGTATGCTACTACTTCTGCACGTATAAATCCGCGTTCAAAATCTGTGTGGATTTTACCGGCAGCCTGAGGTGCTTTTGTGCCGTTGGTGATAGTCCAGGCTCTAACTTCTGGCTCACCGGCAGTAAGATAGCTGATAAGACCCAAAAGCTTGTAGCTTGCTTTTATAAGTCTGTCAAGACCTGACTCTTTCATGCCAAGCTCTTCTAAAAACATTGTCTTTTCGTCGCCCTCAAGCTCGGATATTTCTTCTTCTATTCTGGCAGATACTACCATAACTTCGGAGTTTTCGCCTTGTGCAAATTCTTTAACTTGGTTTACATAATTATTGTTTTCTATATCGGAAGACATATCATCTTCTGACACATTTGCAGCATATATAACCGGCTTCATGGAGATGAGAGCAATTTCTTTCATTATAGCCGCCTCTTCATCAGTATAATCGAGGCTTCTTGCAGGCTTGCCGTCCTCAAGAGCTTCTTTGACTCTTTCAAGAAGTAAAAGCTCTGATGCCAAGGACTTGTCGCCTTTCATTGCCTTTTTTGTTCTGTCTATTCTGCGTTCTATCATCTCTACGTCAGAGAATATAAGCTCAAGATTGATTGTTTCGATATCTCTTATCGGGTCGATTGAGCCTTCTACGTGAGTGATATTTGCATCTTCAAAGCAACGTACAACATGTACAATAGCATCTACTTCTCTTATATGAGAAAGAAATTTGTTGCCAAGACCCTCGCCCTTGCTGGCGCCTTTTACAAGACCTGCTATATCCACAAATTCGATATAAGCGCGGGTGACTTTTTTAGGGTTATACATATCTGCCAGTTTGTCTATACGCTCGTCAGGAACATCTACCACACCTACATTAGGCTCGATTGTAC
>JAZUOB010000069.1:0-1632 GCA_045604425.1 Clostridia bacterium | reverse complement strand
GTAGCATCAAGGTTTTTAAGCTCATTAACCAAAATTGTTGAAGCAACTTGTGTCATATCCACCTGTGGTAAAATATCATCTTTTTTGACTTTGGTCTGTTTGACCTTTACGGACGAAATATTATCGCTTTCAATGGAATTCAAAATATCTTTTGCTCTGTTTATAACGGCATCAGGCACACCGGCGAGCTTTGCAACTTGTATTCCATAGCTATCATCAGTTCCGCCCGGTATAATTTTTCTAAGGAAAGTAATATCATCGCCGTATTTCTTCACAGCTACGTTGTAATTTTTCACACCGTCCAACTTTTCTTCAAGCTCTGTTAACTCGTGATAGTGTGTTGCAAACAAAGTCTTTGCACCAAGTATTTTTTTATTGTTTATATACTCAACAACACTCCAGGCTATAGACAAGCCATCGTACGTACTTGTTCCTCTGCCTATTTCATCGAGAATAATAAGTGATTTAGAAGTAGCTTCTTTGAGTATGTGAGCAACCTCGGACATCTCCACCATAAAGGTGCTCTGTCCAGACGCTATATCATCAGAAGCTCCCACCCGTGTGAAAATCTTATCTACTACTCCAATTCTTGCAAAAGAAGCAGGAACGAAGCTTCCTATTTGAGCCATTAGTGTAATGACAGCAACTTGGCGCATATATGTGGATTTCCCCGCCATATTCGGACCGGTAATTATAAGCATTCTATTGTCATTATTGTCAAGTTTGGTATCATTTGGAACAAACACTGATGACCTGTTCATTTTTTCTACTACAGGGTGTCTGCCGTCTCTAATTTCTATGCTTCCTTCGTCTGTGATTTCAGGTTTGATATATCCTTGGTCGGAAGCTGTCTTAGAAAGTGAACAATAACAATCACAATCTGCTATAATATCACATATATTTTTTAATCTTTGAACTTGTAATTGTAGTTTATTAACTATTCCATAGTAGAGCTGTGATTCCAATGCTGAAATTTTTTCGTTGGCTCCCAAAATAGTATCTTCAATGGACTTTAGCTCTTCTGTTATATATCTCTCGCCGTTAGTAAGAGTCTGTTTTCTTATATAGTGCTCCGGCACCTGATCAACAAATGATTTTGAAACCTCAATATAATATCCAAAAACCTTGTTGTATCTTATTTTCAAAGTTTTGATACCGGTATTTTCTTTTTCTTTTGCTTCTAATTCGCAGATCCATTTAGACCCTTGTTTTTTGGCAAGTCTCAGTTTGTCCAGCTCTTCATTATAGCCGTCCATAATGACCTCACCGTCTCGAAGCAACATTGGTGCATCATCTTTTATACTAAAAGACAATAATTCTTTTATATCATCTAAGGTATCAAATCTGGAGTATAACTTGCTAATCGCCAAACTGTGATAAGAAAGCAATAACTCCTTGAGTTTTGGAAGATGCTTGAGCGAATTCCTAAGTGATATCAAATCTTTAGGACTCACGCTTCCAATTGAAATTCTTGATGTTATACGAGATATATCATAAATACCGCAAAGCTCTTCTGCTATTTCATCTCGCAAAATAATAGAATTAGTCAATTCATCAACTGCATCTAATCTTTGTTTTATTGCAAGTGAATTTATAAGCGGTTTTTCTAACCACTCGTTCAAACGGCTTGCA
>JAZUOB010000068.1:0-2690 GCA_045604425.1 Clostridia bacterium | reverse complement strand
TGTGTAAGACCTGAAATGTCTTTTACTTCTTTTGCATTAGTCCACTTGCCTTCTTGAGGAATTGGCGCAGGACCATGATATGCGCCCTTAGCAAGCGGACACATATGTTCAACTTCACTTGAATATTTCATTAGCTATTGCTCCTTTCATATCGATAGGCATTTTGCCTCTTATAATAATTATAACATAATAAAGAATTTTTGCAAGAAAAAAAGAATAAAATAGTCATTTAAGACAAAAAATATTATGAATATACATTTCTCGCACTACATTATGTGAAACCGTCTTGAAATTTAGCTTCGCCTTGACATTATATAACTTTTTTAGTATAATGTGTATCGAAAGGAAGTAATGTTATGAATATAATTATTGTTGGTTGCGGCAAAGTCGGTCAAAAGCTCGCTGAACAGCTTAGCCGAGAAGAAAATCAAAACATAACAGTTATAGATCTTAAATACAACGTAGTACAAGACCTGATCAACAAGTATGACCTTACAGGTGTAGTCGGAAGCGGTGCCAGTGTAGATATACTTAAAGAAGCCGGAATTGAAGATACTGACCTTTTTATAGCAGTCACAGCTTCTGATGAACTAAATCTGCTCACTTGCCTAATTGCAAAAAAAGCAGGTGGATGCCAGACGATCGCAAGAGTCAGAAACCCCGAATACCGCAAAGAAATGCGTCTTATCCATGAAGATTTAGGTCTTGCTCTTATCATAAATCCAGAACAAGCTGCAGCTGACGAAATGGCTAGGGTTTTGAAATTTCCGTCAGCCATCAAAATCGACAGATTTGCAAAAGGCAGAGTCGAAATACTTAAATTCAAAATTCCTGATGGCTCAATACTCGAAAACATGGCTGTATGCAATATATCATCAAAAGTAAATACAGATATGCTTATTTGTGGTGTAGAACGAGGTGAGGATGCATTTATACCTAACGGCAATTTTATTCTCAGAAGCGGAGATATAATAAGCGTTATTGCTCATCCTAAAAACGTAACCGACCTATTTAAAACAATCGGTATGAAAACAACGAGAGTTAAAAACACTATAATAGTAGGCGGCGGCGAGACCGGATATTATCTTGCTAAAAACCTTTTAAAAACCGGTATATCAGTAAAGATAATCGACCAGAATGAAAAAAGGTGCGAAAAGCTTTCAGAACTTTTGCCAAAAGCTACTATTATCTGTGCAGACGGAACAGACAGTAATGTACTTTTCGAAGAGGGACTTACAGATACAGAGTCATTGGTGGCACTTACAAATATAGATGAAGAAAACATCCTTCTTTCCTTGTTTGTAAAAAACAAATCAAATGCCAAAGTTATTACTAAAATAAACAGAATTGATTATCATGAAGTGGTATCAAATCTCAATCTTGACACTATTGTTTATCCCAAAAACATAACAGCTGAAAGTATTGCACATTTTGTTCGTTCTAAAATCAACTCAATCGGAAGTAACATTGAGACCATGCACAAAATAATGGACGGCAAAGCTGAAGCTTTGGAATTCATGATTTCAAAAGAATCACCCATAGCCAATATACCACTTGAAAAACTACATTTGATTGATTCTGTATTGATTGCATGCATCCACAGAAATGGAAAAGTAATTATTCCAAGAGGTAAAGACGAAATAATTGAAGGCGACACTGTAATTGTAATAACAACAAAAACAGGACTTAATGATATATCCGATATAATAGCATAAGAAAGAAGAAACAAAATGAATCGAAGACTAATTATTAACACTTTGGGATTGGTACTGATTATTGAGTCTATTTGTATGTTACTCCCGCTTGCGTGCGGTCTTATATACAAAGAATCTCAAAGTATTTCATTTTTGATATGCGCTTTAGTTGTAGCATTGATTGGCACAGGACTTAAAATCATACCTGCAAAAAGCAAATCAATGTATGCAAAAGAGGGACTTTTGATAGTATCACTCAGTTGGATAATTATAAGTATAGTCGGTGCAATTCCATTTGTTATCAGCGGCTCAATCCCCTCATATACAGATGCTCTGTTTGAAACTATATCCGGTTTTACAACCACAGGTGCATCAGTACTTAGTGATGTAGAAAGCCTTCCCAAATGCATGATTTTCTGGAGAAGCTTTACACACTGGATTGGCGGCATGGGAGTGCTTGTATTTCTTGTTGCTCTGCTCCCTGTTGCCGGCGGACATAATGTACACCTGATGCGAGCAGAAAGCACCGGGCCTGCTGTCAGCAAACTTGTGCCAAAGATTAAATCAACCGCAAAGATACTGTATGCTATATATACGGTAATGACTATAGTACAGATAATCCTTTTACTTATAGGCAAAATGCCTCTGTTTGATGCAATAACAACTGCATTCGGCACAGCCGGAACCGGTGGTTTTGGAATAAAAAATGACAGTATAGCGGGCTACAGCTCTTATATTCAAAATGTGACTACAATATTTATGTTCTTATTCGGCGTTAATTTCTCTATATATTATTTAATACTTATTCGAAAATTCAAAGATATTTGGAATTCTACAGAACTAAAAGCGTATATGGGAATTTTTATAATAGCGGCACTATTTATCGGCATAAACATAATTCCTCTATATGATTCAATTGGTGAGGCTTTCAAGCACAGTTTCTTTCAAGTTTCATCAATTATGACCACAACCGGTTTTAGCACAACAAACTTCGAC
>JAZUOB010000067.1:0-5803 GCA_045604425.1 Clostridia bacterium | reverse complement strand
ATACTCATTTTTGCCAAAGCCTTCATCACTGACAATATGTTCTACATTTGCAGGATATCCTTCGATTGGATAATGCAAAAATACTTTTATTCCCAATGATTCCAACTTGTTTTTGAATGTGGATGCTTGAGTCTGACCACTATACTGGGTTATCACGACGCTTCCTACATACAAACCAATTTTCCTGAATGCATCAATAAGTCTTAAAACATCAAGGTCATATGAAATATTATAGTCGCTTCTGATTTTATTTTTGACAATATCAAGTGCTGATATTGCCACTACTATCTCCAGCTTGTCTTTCAGATGCAACAACATTTTTATTTTGCTGTCAGGCTCAAAACCTGTGAGGACTCTGGACGCATGAAAATCGTCAAAAAGCTTACCTCCAAGTTCCAGATATAGCTTGTCACCAAATTCAGAGATACGCTTTTCGATATGCTCTGACTGCATCTTTATGTATTTGTCGTTGTCAAAACCAATTTTTCTCATGTCATATGCCTTTCAATAAATTTATCAAATTATGAATTGTCTTTATCATGCAACTCATTGTTTTCATCAAATATAGAGTTATTGTACCACAGCTATGCAAAAAATTCAACAGTTTTATACAATCTTTTACATTTTTGATATGGAATCAAAAATCATATCCGGTGTGTCTATCACCTTCGTTGCACCGTTTTCCTCAAGTTCTTTTCTTTCTCTGAATCCCCAAAGTACGCCAAGGGAATTAGCACCAGCATTTTTGCCAGTCAGCATGTCAACATTAGTGTCCCCCACCATTACACATTCTTCTGGCTGTATATCAAATTTTTGAGCTATTATGGTTAAACCGGCAGGGTCAGGCTTCATGGTAATATTGGGTGTTTGACCTTGAACATAGTCAAAAAAATCCTCTCCGAAAGTTTTATTGATAACGCTTTGTGTAACTGTATGCGGCTTATTTGACAGCACCGCAATTTTTCTTCCGCTGTTTTTTAGTTTCAAAAGTTCTTCTTTTATTCCGCCAAAAACCTTTGTAAGGTGCATGGTATTGCCCTCATAAGCTTTGTCATATATTTTGCAGGCTTTTAAAAAACATTCTTCTGTATCAGAATTATTATAAGCAAGCGACCTATGCAAAAGCTCTGCTCTTCCGTCTCCTGCAAAGTACTTGAATTTTTCAGTCTCGATGCTCTCAAGTCCAAGTTCCGCCATAGTGTAATTGACAAAATAAGCTATAGAGCCGAGCGTGTCCATCAAAGTGCCGTCTAAATCAAATATGCATAATTTAATCATATACAAAAAACCTTTCACAAGCAAATTCAAGTACTATTATACACTTTTATAAAAGATTTTTCAAGTCAAAACAACATTTTGATTCATATGATATTTTAAAGTATAAAAATTTATACAAAAGACAAACTATGACATATAACCGGAGGTAATTTTATGAAAAAAAGTACAATAATCAACTGGGCAAAAACACTTTTAGGCGGTTTTATATATGCTATCAGCATATGCTGTTTTCTCACACCCGCTAATATTGCACCGGGCGGAGTATCGGGTATAAGTATAATCCTGAACCATTTGTTTGGTCTGCCCATTGGTATAGTGAGCATTGTTATAAATATACCAATATTGTACGCAGGCTATAAAAAACTATCCTCAGAGCTTATTGTAAAGACAATTATCGCCCTCATTATCACCTCGTTTATTATCGACTTTATTGTAACCCCCGTCTTTCCTGTTTATACCGGCGACAGACTCCTTGGAAGTGTATTCGGAGGAATTCTACTAGGGATAGGTCTTGGTATAATTTTTTCTTCCGGATATACCACCGGCGGAACAGATATAATGTCTATGCTCCTTAGACTTCGATATCCTCATCTGAGAATTGGAATTGCGATTTTGATTATCGATTGTTTTATATTGATTGGGTCAGTTGTTTTTTTTAAAGACCTGGAAGCAGGACTTTATGGAGTTATATCTTTATTTTTTTCTGGAAAGCTCGTGGATTTTATGGTTTATTCAGGAGACAGTTCAAGGCTTGCATTTATCGTGACTACAAAGCACAAAGAGGTGACTGAAGAAATTATTAAAAAAACAGGTAGAGGTGTAACTCTCATCAATGCAGAAGGCGGATTTACCGGCGACGACAAAAAAATCGTTCTTTGCGCTGTCAGACACAGAGAATTTTCAACACTCAAAGATGCCGTATTCGCCGTAGACGAATATGCTTTTTTCACATCTGCCGTATCAGACGGAATATACGGAACCGGTTTTATAAAGAAGCACTTGTTTTAATTATTTTCGGGTAAGTCTTGAAATGCAAAATCATATATGATAAGATAATCTCTTCAAAGTAAAATCAATGAATTGCCTTTCTGCATTAATTGAAAACTTCGATTTCTTGAATAGAGTCTATAACTCTCAATTGCGCTTTGCGCATTAAAGATAATTAAATTCACGGATCGAAGTAAGAAATCATGGATAACCAATTCAGGACACCACTAGTTGGTAATTCATCAAAAACAATTGGACCTAAAATGCTGATTGTTTTTATAAAAACCTTAAAGATAGGCAAGAATATGAGAGTATCCAAAAATGGCTACATATACTTATACCACTTTCAAAATTATTAATAACCAAAGATAAAGATTTTGTGTCACTTAACTATATTGCTATACAACAGGATAGTTTTGTTGTAAAAAGAAAGGCAAAAATGATAAATCATTTTTGCCTTTCTTTTTTTATCTCGACAGCAGAAATTATATCTCTAATCAAAATTTTAAGTATAGCTGCAACAGGCACAGAGAATACCATTCCTAAAAATCCGAAAAGTTTTCCTGCAACCACTACAGACACAACCGTAAGAAGGGGACTTATTTCCATTCTGTCACCCATAATTTTAGGTGCTAATATATTACCATCAATTTGCTGAAGTATGAGAAGCACTACCCCAAGCCAAACTGTACTCCATATACCGCCGCTGAGCAAGTTTATA
This sequence comes from Clostridia bacterium, assembly GCA_045604425.1. GTDB lineage: Bacteria > Bacillota > Clostridia > UBA1381 > UBA1381 > RGIG9115. The sequence continues at coordinate 2,817 of JAZUOB010000067.1, read as the reverse complement.
AATATGGCAATTATTGTTGCTACAATAGAACCAAAATACGGTATAATATCACAAAAGCCTATAAACAACCCAAGAGCAAAAGCGTATTTTATACCCATGAGCGATAACACAATACAGCATATACAACCCATGACTATACACACAAGTATTCTTGAATAAATATAAGTCGTAAATACCTCGTTTATCTTATGACAATATGAAAACACATCGTCTGTCCAGCTTTCCTTTACAAAAGCATTTATTCCTCTTTTGCAACAATTGATGATTGTATCTTTTTCGATAATCATATATACAGATGCAATCAAAGCTACAATTATGTTTACAACACTGGATGTTGCAGAGAAAACACCGTCAATATATTTTTGCACGGCAGCAGCATCCATTTTGCCCATGAACGACCACAGGCTTCCAAACAAATTGATATCATCAATATCTTGCAAGATATCAAATTTTTTGAAGAAATCCACATTCTGTATATAGTTCTTGATGCTACTGATATACACATCAGAATTGACATAAAAATCAGCCAAGTTCTTGTATATAGCAGGAACAACTGCACCTATTATCAAAGCAATAACCGCAACTGCACCAATATAAGAAAACAGAATACTTATCCCGAAGCTATGGTTTGCTACAAATTTCAGCTTTGCCCTTGAAAGTGCTGCATTCATTTTTTTTACAGGCATATTCAGAATATACGCAATAATAAAAGCTGTGATAAACGGGGATAACGCAGAAAGCAGCTTTTTTATAAAACCCATTATAGAACTAAAATTGTCAAAGGTTTTGTATACTGCGATTACTGCTACCGCAAAAACAAAAGCAATCATCCAAAAAGCAAAATTCTCTATCTTTTTTCTCATTTAAAAATAAATCTCCTGTCAATACAAGACAGACAAAACCTATTAAGGTTTTGTCTGTCTGTTTATTATTCTGCTGATATTACAATAATCTTTGCAGTGAATGCACCGTTTTGGATAGTGCCATGTGCAGTGATAACACTGCCTTCTTTGATATCTTTAAGCTTCTTTGACGTGCCTGCAGAGTTCATTATTGTAGTTGTGCTATCCTTGCAGTAAATTGTCTCTTCAACATTGTGGCCGAAATCATTTGTATATGCAAGTTTGATAAAACCGTATGATGAATTAACCGCTACTACTGTACCTTCAATCTTACCGCTTGCAGATTGTGCAGCTGTAGCTTCCATTTTTACAACAGTTTCACTTTCAAGTGTAATCTTTACACTGTCGCCTACACGAAAATCATAAAGCAAACCAGACTGGCCGTTGATTTTAATTTCAACTTTTGGAGATACAACATAAGTAATATCTACTCCGCCAACGTTTACAATAACAGATGGCGCAGTTGAAATTCTAACTTCACGGATTGTACCCGAAACTGTCTTTGTAGATGATGTGGCCTTGATAGCTGTGATAACACCATATGTGAGCGTGATAGTAACTCTGTCACCTATTGTGATTTTATCAAATTCAGCTATATCATCATTTTTAAGAACTGTAACCTCATCATCTATTGGATATGTCATTCCGTCGAACTTTGCATCAGCATGTGCTATTGTCATGCTGAATTCAGGATCAAGAATAATGTTGCTGACTACTGCATTTGCAATGGTGGAAACTTTCATGTCACCTGACACTCTCTCAACTACGCCGTTTACAATTTCAAGAACTATATAATCATTAAGTTTGAAGTTTGAAAGTGTTGCAGGCTCACCGTTGTAGGTAACAGAAACAGCAGGCCCGCACTTATATGATGCAGTCTTTCCTGTGGTTGAATCCTTTACTGTGATTGTCACAACATCACCTGTAGATGTTCTGCTCACAAATGTACCTGAAACTGTTTCATCCGGTATTGATGAAAGTGTGTCAACATACACAATTTTGTTATTTGAAAGTGTAATAGCTGCGTCTACTCCCACTATCATGTTCTTTGGAAGTGATTCTTCACCTTCTATCTTCATCATTACAGTATCAAGATATGTGTATTTTTGTGTATTTCCCTCAACATCTGCAACAGTAATAATTCTGCCGTCAGAGTCGATATTCTGGATTTTGCCGTTTATAAACTCATACTTGCACTTGTCGATAACACGTGAAAGCATTACTGCCATTTGCGTTCTGAGAACACTGGTCTTTGGAGAGAATGTTCCATCCTCCATACCCATCATTATACCATTATCTACTACGTATTTTACATACTGAAGTGAGTTTGAAGGAATATCTTTATAGTCGGTAAAATCAAGTGTCACTGACTGGCTTCCTGATGCAACCCTCTTGCCACCCATAGCTTTGGTGATTATGATTGCAGCTTCGTATCTCGGCATAGCTTCGTTCTTCAAGTCGCCCTCAAGATATGTGGTCAAATCTTCAGGTGTAAGAATATCTCTGTAAAGCAAGAATGCAATTTCATTTGTTCCCCATGGGAGCTTATAAGGTTTTATAATATCTTCGTACTTGGATAGTGCTATGTCAAGAACTTCTGCATTCTCGTCTTTAAGTGCGCCTACAGCACGCGAAAACAATGCCAACACTTCAAGTCTAGTAACTCCGTTATCAGGTTTGAAGGTATTATCTTCATAACCTGTGATATAACCCTGATCAACCATATTCATGACCTGATCATATGCCCATTCATAATCTTCTTTTGGGAAATCAATAAATCTCTCGTCAGCCAACACTGCGGTAAATGAGCTGAGTATCATCATTACTGATATCAGAACGCTGAGTGTCTTTTTCATTCCAAACTCCTCCGTTTATGTATAATTTATAATCTATGTATATATAATACCACATTTTT